>JALZGD010000012.1:0-375 GCA_030861205.1 Actinomycetota bacterium | reverse complement strand
CGACGGTCTGAGTCGCAGATGCGGCAGGCGATAGCGATTTCTTCGGCACGCGGATCGTCGGCTCGGGACTCCGAAGTGTTTGATCCGGCTTACGTACGGCGGCGCTAATGGCCCGCGCCGGCGCTTCCGTCGCGATCGGTGTCGATCGCGTGGGGGTCTGCTGCGGCTCAGGCGGAGGGGGTGGCGACAACAGGTCGCGCACCGGCTCGAGCGCGGCGGACACCTCGTCGAGCGCATCCTCGAACGTCTTGTCGACCCGGGCTCTGAGATCGCCGACGGACGATTGCGCTTGATCTTCTTCCGCCGGCGCGGGAGCGGCCGGCATCGTCGGCCCCTTGCCTTTCTCGCTCACGCGGTGGCCTAGAAGGCAAAAGC
>JALZGD010000114.1 GCA_030861205.1 Actinomycetota bacterium | reverse complement strand
TCATGTGGCGTCCCGCGCGCGAACTGCGGCCGCGGGCGCCGTCACCCTCGGTACCGCCGCCGCGCTGTATTCGGTTGTCGAAGCCCGCCGCCCCCATCTGAGCGAGGTTCGGGTCCCGATCACGCGGGGGCCGGACGTGACGGTCTTGCAGGTCGCCGACACGCACCTGACCGGTCGACATCGGCATCTCGGGGCGTGGTTGGCACGACTCCCGCAGCAGCTCGGCGAAACTCCCGACATCATCGTCGGGACGGGAGACTTCATCGAAGAGGACGCCGGGATCGATCGATTCCTGGACGCGATCGCCGAGCTGAGCGCGACCGTCGGGAAGTTTTACGTCTTCGGGTCGCACGACTATTACCAGAGCCGCTTCAAACCGGTGAGTCGATACTTCTCCGGTCGTCACGAGATGCCGACCGTGAGAGCCGACACCGTAAGACTCGAGCGAGGTCTAGAAGAGCTTGGATGGGTATCGCTGCTCAACCGGGACGTCGTCATGCCCGTCGGAGGCCACGACGTTCGCCTGTCGGGAGTAGACGATCCCTACCTCAATCGACACCGAACGGATCACGTGAAACGCGCATCGGCCGACGAGCTCACGATCGGGATCATGCATACCCCGGACCTCGTCTCGGACTGGGCTCTGCACGGATACGACCTCGTACTTTCGGGGCACACGCACGGTGGCCAGATCCGTCTTCCGATCGCCGGTGCGCTCGTCACGAACTGCTCGTTGCCCGCAAGCTTGGCGATGGGGCTTCATCACGTAGGACGAACGTGGCTCCACGTGAGCCCCGGTCTGGGAACCAGCCGGTACGCGCCGATCCGTTTCCTGGCACGGCCCGAGGCGACTCTCTTGCGGTTGTCGACGTTACAGGCCAACTGACGGCAAAGCGAGCAACCTGCAAGTCTCAGTGTCGTTTAACTTCGACACACATGCGTTTGCTCGCGGCAACACTAGTCACGGCCATCATCCTCGGTGGACTAGGTGACGCGAACGCCACCGGCTCTACGCCTCCGCCGCGAGCCGCCCTGCCGAACGGCCAGGTCGATGTCGTTACCGTTAATGCACATCAACGGTCGGTGCTCGGGATCAAGCGATTCATCGCGATGTTCCAGCTCAGCCGCGCGTTGCGCACACGACCAAGCGCGTTCAACGGTGGTTATCGCGGCGGCGTGGCTCCACCGGACATCATCATCGCGGAAGAGTTACGCCCGTCGAATCTCGAGATATTCCAGCATCTTCTGCGGCAGCGGTGGCACCACAAGTACACGATCGCGGGACCGGACGATTCGTCGGCAGACATTCTCTACAACCCCGACCGGGTGCAACTCGAAGGCGACGTCCAGACATGGCACGACCCTTGCCTCTCACAGAGAACCTACGAATTCGCTCACTTCACGGAACTCAGCACGGGGCTTCCGTTCGTGATTGCGGGCGTCCACTTCTGGAAGAGGTACCAGAGCTCGTCCTGCACCACGCAGAACGTCCATACGCTCCAAGCCCAGCTATCGCAAGAGACGGCTCCGACCATCATCGGAGGCGACTTCAACCGGCGCGCCGTGCAGACGCCGCACGAATGCGATCCCGAAGAAACTTCCGCACCATTGCAATGGTGGGCGAACCTAACCAGCCCCACCGACGGCGGACGCGGCTACGTGGATGCCGTCGCGACGTGGAGCCGGCAACACAACGCGAGCATGGCGTTCGAGTGGACCCACGAGCAGTTCTCTGCTTCGGAGATATGCGATGGCTCGACCGGATTCCGGCGAAGTCGGATCGACTACCTCTTCGTTAGCGGGGCAGGGATCGGTGATGCTCAGGCCGACGCCCCCGGATGGGCCGGAGCGGTTCCGGGCACGTTCAGCGACACCAATTACCGCTATTCCGATCATCGATTCGTTTGGGGTCGCTTCGTCTTGGATGGGCCTCCGCGGCCTGAGGTGCCGTCGGCTGTGCCAGAAAGGTTCGGCCGTGTCCAAGTCACGTGGAACGCGGTCGATGGGGCGTCCCGTTACGTGCTGTACCGCTCGATCGAGGGCCGGCCTTACGACGAGCTCGCCGATACCGACTCCGCGACGACGTCGTATCTCGATTTCGCAACCGAGGATGGCACGACCTACCGGTACGCCGTCGCCGCGATCGGCAGTAACGGTGCCCAGGGCCTCGAGTCCCCGTACGTCAAGGCAACCGCGGACGCATCCGGCCCCGACGTTGTCAGCGTCGCACCGTTCGACGGTGCCATCGCCGTCGATCCCGGGACGATCATCGACGTTCACGTTGACGAGCGCATCGCGCCTTCATCGATCGTATCGACGAGTCTGCGCTTGTTCCGCGGCAGTCATCGCGTCGCAGGTCGGATAACTCATCCTTCGAGTCGCGAGCTGAGGTTCAACCCGTCGGATCGACTTCACGAAGGAACTACTTACACGGTCGTCGTGGCCGGCCTCCGAGACGAACTGGGCAATGTGGGGCGCCGTCACGTCTCGACATTCACGACCGTCTTACCGCCGCCCAAGCATCACCACAAACACCGAAGAGCCTGATCTCGCTCTAGGCCCGCGATCATCGGATCGCGGGTTGTGCGATGCTTGGTTCCTACGGGAAGTGGCGCAGTTTGGTTAGCGCGCTGCGTTCGGGACGCAGAGGCCGGGGGTTCAAATCCCCCCTTCCCGACCACTGCATGGATTAGCTCTCGCACCTCCGGACGTCGTCGGGATCAGGCCCTCCGAGACAAGCATCGTTTCCGGTGCCGCCGATCAAAGTGTCTGCACCAGAGCCGCCATGTAGAACGTCGGCCCCCCCGCCTCCCAAGAGGACGTCGCTGTCCTCACCTCCGAACAAGAGATCGTTGCCGGGCCCACCCCGAAGCGTGTCGCGTCCGGACTGGCCGTGCAGGGAATCTGGACCTCCTCCGCCGATGACGTAGTCGTTCCCATCGCCTGCGTAGATGATGTCGCTTCCCCGCCGTCCGCTGATGCGGTCGTTGCCGCCGAAACCACAGATGGTCTCGGAGAGCCCCGTTCCATTCAGCACGTCCGGCCCGTTGGTACCGAAGATGTCACACCGGCTTGGTCCCCAGTGATGGACGGCGATGGCATTGCAGGCATCGGGCATCGCACACGTGCCAACAAGCACGGTGAGCGACTCGTCTCCCGGTTCTCCGGAATGCAGCACGATCCGCGCGGTGCCGTTCGCGTCTGTGAACGGGTCCGCTGATGCGATCGTCCCGACGCCAGCCACCGACGCGCTATAAGCGACGCCCGCGACGGGCTGGCCTTGAGCATCCGTGATCGTCAACACCAAAGTCTGGTCTTCGCCCGGGAGGCTTCGAGATTCCGCAGGCGAAAGGACACTGCGGGTGGGCGTGGCCTGTGTCCAGCTCACAGTGACGGAGTCCGCGCAGCGCCCTGCCGGCGCGCCGGACGGGTCACCCGCAGCGCGGTCGCACTCATCCACGTCTGCAGGTTCGGCCCCCGTGAGATCGTCGGTGATCGTCGCGGTCACCGACTCGAGACCCGGCTGTAGCGACGTCACCGTCACCGAAACGAGTCCCTGAGCCGAGCTCGTCGCGATTGTCGGTCCAACTATCTCGCCCGGCCCGGCCTCGGAGAAGGTGACACTCTCGCCGCCGATGGGCTCACCGAAGCGGTCTTGGACGAGACACGTAACCGATTGCGTTCGACCCTGAGGAGCGATCCATGTCTTCGTGGCGGTGGCAGAAGGTTCCCCCGAATTGGGGTCGTCGTTGTCCGACGTCTCGTACCAGGCCGTGAGATGAACGACGCCCGTCCCGTCCGACGAGCTAGTGGGCTGGACGGTGATGCCGATCGTGACCTTGCCGTCCCCGTCCGTCTTGGTGACGGTCTCGCCTCCTGCGGTCCCTAGGTTGTCCGGGCTCTCGACGAGATCGCCCTTCGTCGAGTCGACCGCTGAAGGATTCGGCCCCGCGGATGGCGTGCAGAACGCAACCGCGGGCTCGTCGCCCGCCGTCGAGTTCTGCGAGAGCGCGTGGACCTGCTCGACATCGACCGTCAGCTGAGCCAGCCCTTGGTCAGCCGAATCCGAGACCTTGATCGTGAACGGGTTGCACGTACCGACCGACGCCGAGTCCGTCGTCGGTGTGATGGTGACTTTCGCGGGAGAACCAAGCCAGCTGTGCGTGACGACGTCGGTCAGATCTGGCTCGGAGACGGCACCCGGGGTTGCCGCCTCATCGCGCCCCTCCGTCATATCGGCTTCGGTAGTGGAATTCGAAGCGTCGACATCGATCCATGCTCGATAAGTCGTGGCACCTGCGTTCGCGCCTGCATGCGTAAAGCGTTGTTCGTGGTGCACGTGAAATCTGGCGACGACGGTGAATTCGCTCCGTCGGGATCGTTTGCGCCGGTCGCCTCGACATCGACCTGCGCGCCGGAGACCACAGCCGACGACGTCGACGTCGTGCAAGTAATCGTGACGGAAGTCCCAACACCACTCGAAGACGTTTCTGGGGAGCAGTCGAGCTGCCGCGCCGTCGTCGCGCGAACCCACGTCACCTCGACGGTGTCGGCGAGATCGTTGCCCGTGTCGCTTCCACCCGACGCCTGCGACTCGCCGGTAGGTTCCGAATTGCACAGTGTCTGACCGTCAGCGGCGGTGCCGACCCAGAAGCAGATCTGCGCCGTACCCGTCTCGTCCTCGAGCTCGGTGACGACGATCGAACACGCGCCGTTCGATGTGACGCATGCGTAATCGGGAGAACCGAATGACGCCCCGTCCGTGGCATCTGGGTCGTTTATGCCACTCAGATTCTCGCCCGACACGGTGATGGATGTCGCAACCGCGTTCCCCTGCGCATCCCTAACGGTGCACGTATAGCTCACGCGGCTCGACGGATCTTGAGGACCACTTCCAGGAAGCGACTGCCGTTCGCTATCCGACCCGAGCGAATCATCGCAATCGAGCGTCGCGGGAGCCCCAGTCCAGGTCGTCGTGACGACGTCTGTGCGATCGGGCTCGGCGATCGCGCCGGGGCTCGTCGCGGAATCCTGGCCCTCGGTCGTATCTGCTTCGACCGTCGCGTTGTTGGAATCTGCATCTATCCACGCGCGGTACGTCGCGGTGCCCATGACGACGCCGTGAAGGGTGAACGAACATGTTCCCGCCGGGCCCGTAGTGCAGCCGAGGTCCGGCGACGTCGGCGAATTCGCCGAGTCTGGATCGTTGGCGCCGGTGACTTCGACATCGATAGGGACGCCTGCAACAGTCGCGTCGTTCGTGTTCGTCACGGTGCAAGTGATCGTGGCTGTCGCACCGACTGCGAGCGAATGAGTCTCCGGCGCGCAGTCCAGTTGCTTGATCGAGACCGGTGAGGTCCACGTGCGCGTTACGACGTCCGTCCCATCCGGTTCAGTTAACCCACCCGGACTCGTAGTTCCGCAACCCGTTTCGTCCCCTTGACCTGTGGAGCACCTCCCCTCGGTGGTATCTGCTTCGATCGTCGCGTTCGAGTCGTCGCTATCGATCCATCCCCTCAAAGTGTCGGTGCCCGCGGTCGTCCCCGTGTACGAGACGGTGCAACTAGAGGCTCCCGTCGCGATCGTGCAACTCAGGTCGGGCGACACCGGCGAGTTCGCTTGGTCTGGATCCGACGGCCCGGTCACCTCGAAGTCGACGTTCACGGTCCCAGAGGTGACGGCGACGGCAGCCATCGTGCACCCAGACCCCGGCGTAGCACCCTGGATGCCGCGCAACGTTGCGGTTGCCGACTGCACGGAGGACGTTTGCGCAGAGGCCGTTTCAGGCGTCACGTCCAAGCAGGACGGCGGTACCGCCGCCTGGGCCGCCGTCGCCGCCAGAACGATCGACCCTGCGAATACAGCTGTCGCCACTAGTGCTGCAAAGCTCTTTCCGTGCCGCGAGATCATGAGAGCCCCCCCTGTTTCCCCTCTCTCGATGAACGACGATAGGCCGTCAGCCGAACGAGTGACTAGGGGGTTCGGCGATAACCGTCCTGATTCGATCCGTTTCGCCGGTAGGCATGCGTTCTAGATAGCCTGCGAAAGATGACGACAGCGCGGCTCCGGATCGTGACCACTGCCGTGATCGCGAGCCTTGTCGCGTTCGCGTGCAGCAACGAGACGACCACCGGTCCGATCGCTCATTCGTCTTCGGTCCATCCCGCCGCGTCTCCCACGACTACTTCATCGCACTCGGCCCCCGATACTCCAAGCCGGCTCCCTCATCCATCCGTCGCGTGGAGCGCGTGCGGTGACGGGTTCCAATGTGGATCGCTCCGAGTGCCGCTCGACTACGACCACCCGTCAGGTCGCACGATCGACGTATCGGTCATCCGGAGGCCGGCGAGCGACCCCTCTCATCGCATCGGCTCCCTGTTCCTCGACCCCGGAGGGCCGGGGGCATCCGGTGTCGTGTGGTTGCGCCACATCTGGCAGCTCTTCGGCACCCTGTCGCAACGCTTCGACCTTGTGTCCTTCGATCCTCGTGGCGTTGCTCGGAGCGCACCAGTGAGATGCCTCGACGATCCTGCTCTGGAGCGCTACTTCGAGATCAATCCTGTGCCGCTGTCCGCGCACGACCGACGAGTATGGGTCGCCGCCAACAAGCGTTATGACGCCGCGTGTCTGAAGAACAATCGGAGCTTGTTGTCCAACATCGCCAGCCGCGATGCGGCAACGGACATGGAACTGCTCCGACGGGCCCTCGGTGACCGAAAGCTGACGTACCTCGGGTTCTCGTACGGAACATTCCTGGGAGAGATGTACGCATCGTTGTTCCCGCAGCACGTCCGAGCTCTCGCCCTGGACGCGGTGATCCCACCGAGCTTGACGACGACGCAATTGATCCTCGGGCAAACACGAGGATTTGCCCAAGACCTACATGACTTTTTCAGGTGGTGCCGCCAGGAAGGCTGTGCACTGACGAACGCCGGCGACCCGGAAACCACCTTCGACGCCCTCGTGAAGAAACTGCAGCGGACGGCCCTTCCCGCGACCGGCTCGAGGAAGCTCACTCTCGGTCAGGCTACTTACGGTGTTGCGGAAGGCCTATACGACTCCGATAGCTGGCCGCAACTCTCGTCCGCGTTGTACGCCGCCGCACGCGGAGACGGTGGCCCTCTGCTTACCCTCTTCGACTATTACGCTCAAAGGGACGCCAGCGGGCACTACACGAATCAGTTCGATGCATACAACGCGATCGTCTGCGCAGATCGATCCTCACCCCGTGATCCGGCTCGTTACGCGCGGCTGGCACACCGTCTCGAGCACCGTTACGGGACATTCGGCTCGTTCATCGCGTGGCAGACGCTCCCGTGCGCGTTCTGGCCTGTAACCCCCGCGCCGTTGCCTCGTCTGAGATCGCCACGGTTACCCGCGATCCTGTACGTCGGGGGGACGCGGGACCCGGCAACGCCCTACAGCTGGGCGAAGCAGGCTCGGAAGGAGACTCGGGGCTCGATCCTCCTGACCCGCGTCGGCGAGGGTCACACGTCTTATGGCAAGAGCACGTGCG
>JALZGD010000312.1 GCA_030861205.1 Actinomycetota bacterium | reverse complement strand
CTCCAACCGTCACTCCAGGCAAAAGCACGGCTCCGCCACCGATGCGAGCACCGCGCCGCACGAGGGGCGCTGATCGAACAAAGACTAGCGACGGGCGACCGTACGTCATCTTCTTGTCGTTCATCGTCACAACGCGCGGGCCGAAGAAAACGTCATCTTCGATGATGACGCCCCGGGTCACGTAGCACCCACTTTGCAGCGACACGCGATTCCCGATCGAAACGTCACCTTCGATATCGACATACGAACCGATCGTGCAGCCGGATCCAATAGTGGTGTCACTTCTAATGAAGACGAAGTTCCCGAGCCTCGTACCCTCCCCGATCGAAACATTGTCGTGAACGACACAATGCTCACCTCGCACGCTTTATTCGCCCCCTGTAATCACAGAGATGCCACGGCGGATCGAGACGTCGCGAAAGGACCAGCGACGATGCCAAGAAGGCGCCGCACGCGAGACACCATCTCGAGGTTCCACGACACAAGCGGCGTCGCGGCCGCTATAGCTCCACCGGTGGCTCCTAGCCACGGAACCAAGACGATGGCCATGCCGATCCCCAACACCGTCCCGTGCAAGACCGCGCTCCGGACAACACCTTCGTGGCCGCTCACGAGCAGCATTCGCGAAACGGGGCCGCACGCAACATTCACTAGGTGAGCAACCAGCAGCACCAGAAGCGGATCCGTCACACCTCGATAAGCGGCGCCGAACAATCGCAGAACGAAAGGGTGCAGTGCCGCGAGCCCTGCGGCGATCGTCATCGAGATCAGAACGGCGAAGCGCGTTGCCTTGGTCACTACCTGCTGCACGATCGAGCGATCTTCCCCAGAAGCAAAAGCCGACGCGAGGCGCGGCGCAAGTACTCCCCCGACCAGCGTCAGTGGAACGGTTGCAAGCGCAGCGAGCCTGCTGGCGATGACGAAAGAAGCGACGTCTCGAACCGATGCGAGGGCGCCGACGAGGATCACGAACGCGTAATCGTGAAGTAGAAGTGTGCCGTCGACGACAGTAAATCGGTTGGCAGCCTTCGTCCATGCCGCCTTGTCGTATAGGTCGTTATCGGTCGAGCCTGAGACCGAGGCCATCGCTCGCGTTATCAAATATTGCTGGACAGAGGCAACGATCGCCGCCGCCGCGCCGGCGGCAGCAAGCGCCCACCTCACATCGCCACGACCGATCGCGATCCATAGTGCAGTCGCGAGACCCGCCTGGAGGAAGGGTCGGAGGACCAATGATCCGATCGTTGCCCGGGCGAAGCTCACTCTGGCCCAAAGGATGCTTTGTTGGCGTAACGTCCAACCCAGCAAGATGACCAGCGCGCCGGCAAAAGGCGAAAGGGCTATGTCGTGGAACTGAACCACCGATACCACGATCGCGACCACGACGGCCGCGGCCGTAGGCGCCGCAACCCGTCGTAGAACGAAGCGCCCTAAGGCGTCCGCCCTCGCCGGATCGACCGAGATCTCACGGAGCAGCAATTGATCCGTCCCCACCAGTGCAAGTGAGCCCAAGAGAGCTGCCCACGCCATCCCTAGCGCGAATCGTCCGAAATCGGATGGTCCGAGCCAACTGGAAGCAACCGCCGCTGCGACGAAAGAACCGCCGTAGCCGAGCAAGCGCACACCGCCAGACTTCATTACCTGTCCGGCAAAAGCTCCATCTCTCAAGGTCATAGCGGTAGCACGATCAGCTCTATGTTGGCCCACTGGAGGTGCTGAGGACATCGTTCGAGCACGGTACAAGTCGGCGGAAATTACCGCGGGATCGACCATGCAGGGTCCGCTCTGAGTAGCGGATCCGGTAAGGCGTTAGAAATAACTGAGCAAGCGACATTCCGAGAGGAGATTTCGATCCGAAAACGAGCGTTGGGCGCCGCGGGATTACAAGTGTCGGAGATCGGCCTCGGATGCATGGGGATGTCCGAGTTCTACGGGACGGCCGACGAGAACGAAGCGATCGCGACGATCCGCCGCGCCGTCGAGCTCGGGATCGACTTCTTCGACACGGCCGACATGTACGGGCCGTTCACGAACGAGAAGCTCGTAGGTCGCGCTCTTGGCGACGTGCGTGACGACGTTGTCATCGCGACGAAATTCGGCAACGTGCGGGGGCCGAACGGTGAGCGCCTCGGGATCCGAGGTGACGCCGAGTACGTGCGGTCTGCGTGCGATGCGTCGCTCGGCCGTCTCGGAGTCGATCACATCGATCTCTATTACCAGCACCGCGTCGATACGGAAACGCCGATAGAAGAAACGGTCGGCGCGATGGCAGAGCTCGTCGACGCGGGGAAGGTTCGCTACCTCGGTCTCTCGGAGGCCGCTCCCGAAACGATCGAGCGAGCGCACGCGACCCATGCGATCACGGCCTTGCAGACCGAGTACTCGCTGTGGTCACGCGAGCCTGAAGACGGCATCTTCCAAACCGTCCGCAAGCTGGGGATCGGTTTCGTCGCCTACAGCCCGCTGGGCCGAGGGTTCCTTTCGGGACAGATCAAGTCGGTCGATGACTTGGAGC
>JALZGD010000011.1:15941-18463 GCA_030861205.1 Actinomycetota bacterium | reverse complement strand
ATCACAGACTATTGACATCGGGGCCGCAGCTTCTTCTGGGAGAGGAATTCGAAAGCTTCGGGTATACCCGCCTTCCGCTTCGAGGCGAAGCACAGCGCGGTCCCACAACGTCCGAACCCAGAAATTCTCAGCAGGGTCTGTTGCAATCGTGTCCAGTCCCTGAGCGCGTGCCGGCACCTCGATCCGGGCAACTTCTTCTAGAAGACAATCCCGGTTGACTCGTCGGATGCGATCGCTCTGGTTGACGATGATGAGCGAATCCGTCGTTGTCGCAAGGCCAACTGGATTCTGAATACCTCCCAAGAACTCAATTGCATGACCTTTCGCGACAGTGGACACCTCTACTGTCATCTCGTCGTACAAAGCGCCCGACCGGCCTCGAATAACGGCACGCCCTGGCTTCTTCGCTCGCACGGCACCACGATCGTCTGCGAATGCGACGACTGGATTGTCGCTCGTTATCCCATGAGCGGCGCGCACGGTTCGCCACCGTCCGATCCCATCCGAGTAGTGATCTTGTGCGACCACTGGAATACTCATGCCAGGACGCAACTGAACTTCCTTGGGACGCAATTCAAATCCGTGTTGGCGCGGCGCTTCCGTGGGATGCGTCTCTGCTCCCGCGAAAAGACCGGACGAAGAGAAGACTTCTTTGGGGCCCGCCGCCGTCTTGATCCATGTCCGACCTACCGACTCCGGAACTGGATCCCACTCCCAATCCACGTATGCACCTGGCGTGAACGTAATATTAAACGGAAAGACCCTGATAAATGTTCTTTCTCCCTCATGACTCTCGAGCGCGACACCCTTTACTTCCCTCGCGCTCCCGCATTCCGGGTCCTGATACAAGGTCAACTCCGCTTCCGCTACACGGTGCCATTGCTCCGGCGGTCGCGAATCCCAAAGATCGATCTCGAATGGATCACTTTCGACCGTTCCGTCGTGCAGAACTAGCGCGTGGGTGCCGGAAACGGGCTTGGTCAACCGAACACCCAAAGTCCTCTCCGTTCGGGCGTATGTGTGAAGTCGGACGCCGTCCATCGTTACGAACGCGCCGGGGCCCGCCCGAACGACGGCGACTTCGATCGCGTCTGCCTGGTCTTGGCGATAGCCCTCGATGGTCGGGAGCGATCCAAGATCTTGATCAAGTAAGTCCAGCAAAGCGCTCGCCAGCGCGAGCACTCTCAAACAGCCGTCCTCCGATGAACACCGAATCGACGGCCTCTCCCCGTGCGAACGGTCCCCCTTCAACAGGCCGATAGCCCCTCGGAACAAATCCTCAGCGCGCTCCTGATCGCGCGATTCACGGGAGAGCTGGATGGGTGGTGAGCCCGTCTTAAATGCCTCTTCCACGAGTTGCCGCCCGATTGACTGACTCGACATTCGCCCTTGTAGACGCGACTCCACGAACTTAAGAGCGGAAAAAATCGCGTCATCCCAAAGCCCTGCCGCCAGGGCCGGCCCGGCTGCCTTCTCGATTTCGGCTCTCAAAGGCGCAAACAAGTTCGCCACGACAAATTCCTTTGTGTGGGGCGGCTGGACTCGAACCAGCGGCCACCAGATTATGAGTCCGGCGCTCTGACAACTGAGCTACGCCCGGAAGCCGCAAGACTAGCGTTTGGGCAGGTCGTTCTTGTTATTCACTCTGCGATTCGCGACCGTTCGCGACCACAAGAAACTCGAACGGGGACCAATTAGCGACCCCCTACTCGTTAAAGCCGACATGAATGTGATCTTGATGCGCTGCATCGCTGAAGTTGCCCGGGAATCTGATGTCGGAAAAGGGATCGCCTACCTCATCTGGACGGAGAACGCCGCGTAGCGTTCCAAGAGCAAGGACCAAACTAAGTGCATCCTCGTTCTTCGAGCTAACGGGTTCTCCATCAACGATCGATATATCAGCTGCTCGGCCGTAGTAGTGGTTCGAGACGCGGTTCGTACCCTCGACATATTTGCTATGGCCGGTCTTGATGACGCTGACACCGATCGAGTACTTCGTCGAGATCGCAGCAAGTAAGCCCAGAACACGTCGGTCGACCGCGCCGGCGAGCACGTCGGCGCGCGCGCTTCGTGACAGCGCTATACGCGGATTATTAAGGATGTCAGTCGCAGTGCCCGCGCCGAACCCTTCGTGCAAAGTCGCTACCTCATAGGAGCCAGCCAGCGTGAGGACTTGTGCGACATAGGCATCTGAGTGGTTGTAGTCCCAGATCGCTTGCGGCAACTTCGAAGGGTCGCCTGCTCCGTCGAGACACAAAAGGTGCGCGGCACCGAATACCGCGTCGTTGACGTCGTTCACATCCGCGATCCCATCTTCATCGCCATCCACGCCATACGAACGCCACGTCTTTGGCATGAACTGCATCGGCCCCCACGCGCCCTTGTCGGAGGCGATTGCGCCTCGCCCGAACCCGGTCTCGATCTTGTGAATCGCCGCGAGGATCGTCCAGTCGAGGCCACGACATGTGGACGCAGCTTGCTGGTAAAGCGGAATCAGGTCCGCCGGGATCTCCTGGCGCGCC
>JALZGD010000011.1:9390-15931 GCA_030861205.1 Actinomycetota bacterium | reverse complement strand
GGTTGAGTCCGGCCGCCGGCCATCGCGACGAGGACCCCCATGAACGTGATGGGAAGGATCAATATCACTATGGCTGTAATTGCAACCAGTAGACGCTTCGTCATTTCGGTTGCGTGAATGCCTTGTCTCTAAACCACGGACGAAGGCGAAGGCGCGCCGGTGGCAGGTGCCCATAGACGACAATCGCCTCGCCGGGACGGATCGTCCGCAACACATGTGCCGGTGCCATGTTCCTAAGCGCGACAGATTCCGTCGTCGAACGCGCCCCATACCTACCGCGTGTGACCGACGACTGCAGCACTTCTTCGTCGCCCAACAGACGCGACGCATACTCGAGCGTCTGCGTATCGGAGATGCCGGACGCGATGATCTTGGCTCGGTGATTGTTGACAACGGTTTGGGTGCGCTCGGCATAACGATTCGAGATTTGTGCGAGGTCCTGGAACACGCTCACGAGTTGGATTCCATGGCTTGCCGCGGTAGAAGCGAGCGTGTCGAGGTCGCGTAGGGGCGCAATGTTTGCTGCTTCATCGAGGACGACGAGTAGCGGCGGATCTAGTGGCCTGCCCCGTTGAGCCGACAGCTCGAACGCGGAATTGATGACTGCCTGCAACAGCGTCTCAAACAACGGACGCAGCCGGCGCTGTTCGTGCGAGGGAGACACAACGTAGAGAGATCGCCACGTGCCGTCGAGCAGGTGCTCAGGAGTGACGTCGGGATCGGTGGCGGAGCTTGCTACCATCGGATCCTCATAGGCGGCCAGCACGGTCTCAACGGTCGTGAAGACTGAGCTCTTCTGGCGCGGCTCGCGCTTCCACGTCGCGACTGCCGCTTCGAGGGCTTGAGGGATGTCTGCTGCTTGCAGGATGGCGGCAACCTCTCTTTGCTCTTGCGTGTTGATCCACCGGGTGACGTCGCTCATCCCCCCGCCGGAGATCGCGGCAGCGAACAGATAAGGCGCCAGCGCCTTGGCGCCGGCCGCATACCAGAAGTCGGCGTCGGCCAGTCCCGATCCGGTCCCGCGTGCGGCGCTGCTCAACCACGACGATGTCTGCTGAGCACCTCGCCACGTGCTACACGTTTGCAGCGGTGACCACCTGTTGGTTGTGAGACCGGTCGATGAAGTCGGGTCGTAGACCCACACGCCACCACGTCGCGCACGCGCCGCGATGGTGTCGCGCAATAGGTCGTTCTTGACGCTCGTTGCCAGAACCGGGCCCTGCCATTCGAGAAGCGCCGGGATTGCGAACCCCGTCGTCTTCCCCGATTGGGTCGGCCCCAGCACGATGACGCTCTGGCGTTCCTCACCCGCGATCAGCTTGGAACCGACGCGGCCAAGCACGAGCCGGGACGGGGCAGGCCCCGCAACGATCAGCGGACGTAGGTCACGAAGCGTCGCCCATTTCGACGCACGATTGCTGGTTCGTTCGCCTAGAGCTCGCGTCGCGGCGCGCCATATGACGCCACCACTCACCGCGATCCCAGTCACCACGGGGACCAACACCGCGTAGAACAGCACCGGGCCGGGCAACAGGTGACGAACCTGTCGCGGCCATGCATGGGCCGGATCGCCGGGAGCCTTGACAAGGTTGATGAAGACACCGCCAAGCTTTTCGATCGCGACGTGCATCCATGTGCCGGAGGTTAAGAAGCCAGCAAGTTCTCCCGTCACCCACACCGCGAACCCTGCGCCGATCAGCGCTACGAGACCCGCTAACGCGGCCTTCTCCCATTCTGCGCTCCCATCTGAGTGCTCGGCGCGCGCCCGGCTACTCACGGAGACAAACCGTCATACGAGCGTCGGTGTCGACCAGATCGCGTTCGAAGGCACCGAGGCGATGCCACACTAGAAAGGATCGCTGTCCGATCTTCCACAACGCGACCCCACGCTCGAGCTGCGGAAGCAGTTCGGCCTCGGTGTCGGTAAGCCCCAACAACTCCTTGGTTACGCGGACCTCGCCATGGGATTGCGCATACACGACCTTGGTCTCCGCGTCAGACAGAAGGCCTCGCGCGACGCGTTCCTGATGGGTTCCGGCTCCTCCGGTAGAGGTGAGATCTGAGAAGCGGTGCATCACTGCGACGTTCTGGAGCCCGCGACCGCGCGCCAGCTTGAAACTCGACTGCAACCACGTAGCGATACCGAGATGCGACAGGATCGCCCATGCCTCGTCTAAGACGAAGATCGTCTTGCGACTTGTATCGCGCGCTAACAGCCCGTGGAGCCACGCCGCGGCACAGGTCATGAGGATCCCTAGCGCATCGGAGTCGTAGACCGCGGAGAGGTCTAGAACCACTAAGGAACCATCGAGGTCAACAGAGGAAGACGTCTTGGCGTCGAACATCCCGCGCAGGTCGCCCGACACGAGACGACGGAGCTCGAATGCGACTTCCCTCCCCCACTCGGTGAGGGTCACTGCGTCGGTGGCGACGGCTTTGGCGGAGGACTCTGTGGGATGGAGGAGATGGTCGACGACACCCGGGATGGTGGCATCACCACGCGATGGTTTCGCCGCCGCCAGCGCCCGCTCGATGGCCGTGCGTTCCTGCGGCCTGAGGCTCCGGTCCAAGGCCGTGGTCGCGATTGCATTGAGCAAACGGAGCTGGTCCTCTTGGGTGATGCGGCGATCGAGCGGGTTCAGCTTCGTCTTTCCACCAGGCGTTAGCCGGATCACCGTGGTTCCACAGGCTGCAGCCAGCGGAGCGTATTCACCCTTGGGGTCCATGACGACGACGCGGCGGCCGAAGACCAGCTCGCGCAAGGCAAGGCTCTTGACCAAGGCGGATTTCCCACGTCCCAGTTGGCCGACGACAATGGCGTTGGGCGAGGTGATGACCCCTTGCGCGTAGAGCTCGAAAGCGTCGTAGGTGAATGACCCTCCGAAGAGGTCTTGGCCGATGTACGCGCCGCGCCCTCCGAGACCGCCTTCGGCTACGAAGGGATACGCAGCCTGAAGATGAGCGGTGGTGAGGCGATGGGCCGGCAACCCCCTCATCTGGGTCCCCGGCACAGAGGAAGCGTGTAAGTGAACGCAACATCCTGCTGTCCATTCATCGGTCGAAGATCGAGCAGCGACCTTCCCGCGGCCTCTTCGATTTCGCCGCACGCGCGCTCGAGCTCATCACCGCTGGACGCCGTCACGGTGATGCATCCCGCGAATTGATAGAACGCGTGACCGTCCGATAAATCGCGCTCGTTGCTTGCAAGCGCCTCGTGCTCGCGCGATCGCCGCGTGGTCGTCACGAACCCGGCGCGATTGCGAAGCTCTTCATCCGCGGCCGCAGAGGTCCTTGCAGACTCGACGCGCCTGATCGCTTTGAGGGTGCTGACCGGCTCCATCGTCACCGCCACCGTCCGCATGCACTCGGTACGCAGAAGAAGAGGGGCGAGGAAGTCGGGACCGGCATCGACTCGGGGCCACTCTGCGATCCAGTAGGTGCGATGCCACGAGTCATCCGTGCGATACGCCGACCACGTCGCTTCGGCCGCCATGGGACCGGCGTTAACGACAGATGTGCCTGCACGGCCCGCGTCGCGGCTTTCGACGAGCGCAAGCTGTGCCCGACACGACGGATCGAACGCAGTGCGCACTGCCTTCGCCACGAGCCGAGGCGTGAGCGCGCCCTCGACCCGGACCTCGGCCGTTGCGAGCTTGGTCGCGAGCGCGGTGAGTTCTCGGCGCAGGACCTCGCACGCGCCGACGTCTCCACCTCCGGCGCTCTTGATGGCGCGAGCAGCACGACCGGCATGGATCTGCAGCGCGACGAAGGTCTCGTGATGCTGTGTCACGGGGCCGGCGTCGTCGACCACCTCAAGGTAAGAGCGGGCGATAAGTGAGTCGATCGGTACTGCGAGGTTGTCTTTGAGGTAGTTGCCGATCTCATCGCCGGGCTCGGGGACGGTCCGCTCGACCCACTGGATGCGATGGACCGCGCCCCCTTCGCGCGCGAGGCTCGAAAGGACCGAAGCCCAGCTGCCTAGCCGCCGCGCCTTGTCCGGCGCGTCCAACAGCGCGAATGACTTCCCACGAACCGAAAGCACAGCGGTGAAGGTTCCCGCGCGGCCGTCTTTGATCACTCCCATAGCCGCCTCGGCTCCAGGGACGGGATGCGACAAGAGCTCGATGCCACTGAGCGGGCGCGGTAGATCCGGTTGTGGATCGCCGACAATCCGAGACGCGCCGCTCTGGAGACAGACGATGAATCGTCGGCGCCCGAGGACTGCTTGCAAGCCCCACGACGCCACGATCGGCAGCCACTCATCGATCGTGCGACCGCTCACTGGGACGAAACCCACCACGCCCGCCGCAGTAACCAATGCCACGAAGGTTGCGAGAGCGCCGGGCGGCGAGAGCGACCGCGCGGCAGCGACAGACACAAGACCCGCGCTCGCGATCACCACGAGCTGTGACACACGTAAGCCCGCGAGGACTCCACGGCGTTCAAGCGGGGCGAAGCGATACCGGGGCGTGTCCGCCATCAGGCACGTTTGGTTGGTGGCTGGAGGGGTTCGCGAGAGACGTCATTGACTCGTTTGCCTGGGGATGGTTTGTTGTTCTCCTTGGTAGGCAATCGAGCGTCGCGCGAAGCTTGTCGAGGCCTTGCGTCTGTCCCGTCGCGACCCGCACGTTGCGCCGATGGGAGCCCTTGAACACTGGAAAGCGAGGTGGCGGCAGCGGCGTCGGATCGCGACTGCGATGACCCTCCCCCGGCCTTGGAGCGCATGATCGACAGGGCATGGTGGACACCTCCCGACGGGCCCACCGAGTTAACCGGTTTCGACCCGTACCTTCGAGGTGGCCAATCGCTGCCCCCTCGGCGATCGGCATCAGCTTCAGTAGTGCCATGGGCGAAAACGCGGCCATGAGCATTAAGGCAGCGCCACCCATGACGGCACCGAAGCCACCGCAGCCCGGATCGGCGAGGGCAGCAGTGGCAAGGCTTATCACCGCCACGATCACGAACTTCGACAAGATGAGAGCGACAAGGGTCTCTACCAGGCGACGCGTCCACCGCGCGGTCGCGGGCCACACGAGTCCCGTCAAAACGAGTGGCAGGAAGAACACACTGACGGTGACCGCGGCCGAGCGGACGAGAAGTTCGAGCCACACGAAGAACGAACCGATGATGATGAAAAGGGCACCGAAGAAGATCGCGAACGAGGGCGCCCCGGTTGTAGCCGCTCCGCCTAAGCCTCTTTTCACCTCGTCGAAGATCTGGGAGACGTTGCCGGCGATGCCATGGGCGACAGTGCTGCTCATCGCGTCTGTCAGCGAAAGGAAGGATCGGGTGAAAAAGACCGCAACGAAGGTCGTCAGGATCGCAACCGGAAGATGGACGAAGTAAGAGCGAACCAGCTGACCAGAATCCTGATTGACGATCGCCCGAATCGTCGCGATCAGCAATAAAGGTAAGAGGACGAGTGCAGCGAGTCCGACCATGAAATGGTATCTGTCCGCGAACCACGACGCGCCGAGGGTTGGCGACGTCGATTGATCCAGGAATGACACCACTCTTGAAAGGAGCCACTGCGCACCATTGCTGACCCACGACGTGATGGTCCCGACGACTCCGCCGATGTTGAAGTCGACGTCACCGAGCCTGCCAGCGGCTCGCATCACCGATCGCGCTCGGGCGTTGAGATCGAAAACATCCGAGCGGCGCGCCGCGAGCATCACAGCTGGCTCGTCGTCGTCACAGCTCACCCACCAATCGCCGATCAAGCGTTTGCGCGTGTCTTCAGCCGATGTGGACATCACCACCCGGCCGTGCCCGACATAGGCGTCGATCGCAGGCTGTGCGTGTCCGAGGCGGACGAGGTCGAGCGCATCACGCTCCCAACCGTCAGGTTGACGCCTCACCTCGTTGAGCTCGATGGACGAGATGCGGTCTTTGATGGCGCGGAACGCGCCGCCTGCATCGATGGACGGAAGCTGGCGATCGTCTCCCACAAGCACGACCTTCGCCCCGGCGGCGCCAGCATGGCTCATGAGACGTGCGAGGTCGCGGGTGCCGACCATCGCGGCCTCATCGACGACGAGGACCGATCCTTGCGGTAAGGCTCCATTACGGGGGTCGTCCAGATCCCGCAACAGACGGCGGATCGTGTGACTCCTGATCCCCGATCCGAGCTCGAGTTCCTCGGCCGCGCGAGCCGCGAGCGAGCATCCGATAACTCTCAGACCCGATGATTCCCATGCTTCGCGCGCGGCATCGAGGGCGAACGTCTTGCCTGCGCCGGCCTTGCCGACGACGACATCGATTGCCGCCCCAGACGTCGCTAACCGATGCACCATCTCGCGCTGGTCATCGAACAGGCTGGGACGGCGCATGAGAGCTGCGTCGAGTGCTTGCGGGCGCGCCACTCCTCGCGCCTGTCGATCGGGTTCTGTCGCCCGTGCGATTACATCTCGTTCTACGGCGAGCATCTCAGTCGTGGAATAGCGCAGCTCCTCGGCCCCCGCGGGGATGAGGCGGCCATCGGTGACCCGCAGACATTCTTTGACCGTGAGCGTCTGCTCCTTCACCGAAAGCGCAAGCA
>JALZGD010000011.1:4609-9380 GCA_030861205.1 Actinomycetota bacterium | reverse complement strand
CGACAGGAAACCGTCGGCCATCGCTTCGATCTCCTCGATCGCAGCGCCCTCCTCAAGCCGGCTGCAGAAACCCTGGAGGGCGTCGCGGCGGGTGAACGTGGACGACTGCGCGGTGAGACCGCTCGAGCCCGCGAGCTCAGCTGCGATGGAGCGGCGGCGAGCAGCGGTGACCGGTCGGTAATTCGATCGCCGAAGAACTTTCTCGAGGTCATCGTCGGTCAACCCAAGCTTGCGTGCACGTTCTCGCCACTCAGGTAGCAACTTGTCGGGCGTGACGTTGTAGTCCTTAGCCTTGCGCGTCATGACCGCAGCAAACTGTGTGGCGTCGGCGTCATCAATCTGCGCCTCACCGACGCCGGCTTCGATCTCCGCTCGGCGCGTCGAGAACGCGCGGATGACGCTTCGCGGGATGCCTTCGAGGTCGGCGGCGCCGCTTCTTACCGGCCCCCACTCCACCCCGAGGCGACGCGACAGCTCGCAGCGGAGCTGGGCTTGATAGAGGTAACCAGCCGTCTTCGCCTGGAGATAGAGCTGGCGAGCGTCGAGTGCGCCCCAACGTCCGTCCTGTCCCTTCACCAAGTTCGCCACCAAGACGTGCGTGTGAAGAAGTGGATCACCGGCACGCGACGTGCGATGACGAAAGGCGGCCGCGATGAAGCCATCGGAACCGATCCGGGTTTTGCCGCCCTTGCCCCGTCTAGCTCCTGACGCCTGTCGCTCGAGATATCTGAGAGCCGCGGCGACGGCCGCGTCGTGCGCTGACGCAGCCTCGTTGGAAGCTTCTTTGTCACCAAGGGCATGAAGCAGAGAAACCGACTTTGGGACCCTAAAGGTGAGGTCGAAGCCCGGCACCCTTTGGCGCTTGGTGAGCTTGCCGTTCATGAGGCGCGCGCCCGTCGAGGGGTGGAACCCGTTGAGCACAGCTCGCAACTGATCCTCGGCGACCGTTCCCTCGAGGCCGAGCTCGCGCGAGCCCGACGCGAGCCAGTAGCCGGGAGCTTCGCCCGAGCCCGTGTAGTAGTCCTCGACACCGCGAGCTACCGAGTTCAGGTAGTAGAGCTCGCTGCCCTTACGGAGTTTCCCGACGTTGAGGATGGGGTGCCGCCTCTCGCTCGATGGGCTGTCGATGAAAGCCGATCCTGAGCGTCGTGAGAATCGCAGAAACCTTGAAGTTTTCTATGCGCACCGAAGGGTGCAAGTCTGTGCTCGTCGGTCGCGGGGCTTGAGCGACGAGGGATCGAAGCTTGTGATCTAAGTCTCAGAAATTGTCGCAGGGTCTTCGTAGCTTGGTCGTGACTGACGCGACTGGAGGCTTCGATGACTCACGATGAACTCGCCGGCTATGCGGTGCTCGCTGGCTACGGGGTCCTGCTCGTCGGGGTAGTCCGGGTCTTTGGAATCCGCAAGCTTGTGTTCGGCGTCCTGGCGGTTCTCGCCTTGGGAGTCACGGTCGCGTTCGCGAGTCTTAAGGCCGTCTCGACCCAGCGGTGACGTGGCCCGCAGGAGATACAAGCGCTACCGCACGATCCATGTGCGACAGCTTGATCGACCACTGGCTGAATCCGAAGCCATCCGTCGGGCACTCCGAGCTGGAGCTCGCGGGGCGTGGGTCGTCGGAATGCAACGCATCACGGATGAAGCCGGTCTCGGGCGTGTGGGAGGTCGTTCTGCGGGTGACGCCTTCACGGGGCGGCTGGCGGCGCCGCACTCGTCGTCGATAGAAAACTTCAAGACTTCTTCAAGGTTCGTGCGATTCAAATGTCGCCCTTCAAGTGCCTAACTGAGCGCCAACTGGTGCCGCGGCGGCGCCGGAAAGGAGAACGATCTTGAGCACCAAGAATGTGGTCATGCTTCAGGGCCGGCTTGCGGCCGATCCAGAGCTTCGTTATCTCGACTCGGGGTCACCGGTTACGACCTTCGCCCTGGCGGTAAACCGGAGCACGCGCAAGACCGACGGCAGCTTCGAAGACGCCCTCGATGGGTTCTTCGAGTGTGAGCTGTTCGGGGGCCAGGCCGTCGCCATCGCTGAAACTTGCAGCAAGGGCAGCGTGGTTCAGCTGTTCGGTTCACTGCGCCAGCACAAGTTCCAGACCAAGGGGGAGCAGTCGCGGACGGTGTCCAAGATCGCCATCCGGGTCGACTCCATCGCTCCCGTGGTGTCGCTGCCCAAAGAATCGCAGCCGACACCTGCGGCCTCGGCTCGCGCTCCCCAACCCGCGTAGGACCCCAGGCTGCGGGCGGGGGGCCTGCCACCTCGCCCGCAGCTCCCCTCCTTCTCGAAAGGAACGACAGTGTTGCTGCGCAAGATCCTCATCACGTTCGTATCCGCCGCGCTACTCGCGGTCCCCCATCCGGCGCACGCGCGTCCGCGGTCGAGCTCTTACTGCTCCACCGATCGCGAGGTCTGCCAAAGCGTCGGGAAGGTCAGCGGCGTTCGCTGGCTCCAGATCCGCACTGCGGGCATGTACTTCGCGCGATATCGGCTGTGCGTAACGGCTCCCGATCACTCCCGTTCGTGTCACAGGTTCCGGATGTTCGAGACTCGCACGGGTGGGTTCGCAAGCTCGATCCGATGGCGACGTCACTTCCCAACCAAAGGGAGTGGTGAATATTCGGTCACGTGGAAGCTGATGTCCGGCAACCGAATCGGCCGAAGACTCAACTTCCATCGCTGAAACGACCGCCGAGCCCATAATGGAGATGTGGTCCCTACCATCTTGCTGCCAGCCGCCCTCGTGGGTCGATGGGGGTTTGTCCCGGTCGCTGCCTTGGGCTGGGCGGTGCTGGTTCACTTTGCCGCTGATTGTGAGGGATGTTTTCCAAGTGCATTCGCTTTGGGGCTGCTGAACGCAGCCGTGGGGGTAGCACTACACCGTCTGGTGCGTTTCGCATTTCAGCATCGCCACGCGTAGCAGCTACAAGTACGACTTGGAGAATTGGCAACGGATCGTTTCCCGCGCGTAAATCGGGTCAGTCGCTCTCGCAGGGAGAAGAGGACGCGGATGACATCTCCCACCCGCACGATCGACCCTGGTAACGGCACCTCTTCGACGGCACGCGGTGGGGCTAGTAATGCGGACGGCAAAATGTCGTTCGCTTACAATCGGTGCGCTCGAGATGAGGGAGACATCGACAAGTGATCTCGTCAGATTTCAAGGGGTCTCGACCTCTCCTGATCGCCCTCATGCTGTTTGCCACGGTCTGGATCGGCTGGATCGCGACTGGATTACTCGCAGCTAGGGTGCCCGCGGTATGCCATTTCACCGGCGGAGAGCCAAGTGTCGTCCAGGGTGAACAGATTTGCAGTCACGTGGAGGGCGAGCCATAGGCTAAGTGGGGGGATCGAAACCCAGTGACGGCCTTCACGTCGAGCATCAGTCGCGCGCACTTTCCCCGAAGGTAGGTGGCGGGATGAGAGAACGTCGACGTGGTGGTCTTGCGGCGGCCTCGGGTCCGCTACTTGCGAGCGCGGTGAGCGTTGGAATGACGATCCACTACCTTTTGCAAGTTGCTCCGCCGCATAGAGCCGCCGCTGCATGGATGTGCCTTGTGGCTGCAGTCTTGGGATTTCTCGTAGGGATTAGCTATGTGCACCGGGCGAGACAGGGACGGACTAACCGAAGGTGGCGGGGTATATCGATTGCCTCTGTGGGCTTTTTGTACGCCGGTTACGTCTTCATTGAGGATTCACCCGGTGTGCTAGCAGCCGTCCTCGCCGCAATGGCAACCATGATCCTCACAGCTGCCGCCGGCCTCATCGTTTTCGGGCCCAATCTTTTTACGTCAGAATCGCAGTGAGGCGTCGCTAGATTCAGAATTTGTCGCGTTCACAAATAGAAGGAACGCGTCGCACGATTCGCGAGTCGATTGCGTGTCAATCTCGCAGGGAGAAGCGGACGCCGATGGCATCTCACCCTCACGATCGCCCCGGGTGACGGTACCTGTTCAACGGCCCGCGGATGCTCCCTACAGCCGAACGCGGGGCACACCGGGTAATCGACGACGCGCATGTGCAGCCCCTCTCGGACAAGCGCTCGGTGGGCACGGTTGAAAGTGAGTTCAAGGAGGCGCGGGACGGTGACCACTCTCGCTTGCCCGCGCATCATGGTCGGCCCTGTGCACGAAATCAGCGACAGGAGAACCACGGCGATAAGCAGACGCATACTGAATGAGACGGCGACATCCGAGTCGGAGTTCCACTAACACTGAGCTGACGTTGCCCAACCGCTACCGCGAGCTCCATTCCGGTCGGATGAACTGCTTACCAAGAATCATCTGAGCCGCGAACATCGCTGCGCTGTGGGCCTCACTGAGATTCACAGACAAGCCACCAAAGTTGTACGTCATCGATTCAAAACCCTGATTCTCGTCGATCGAGATGCTCCCCAATTCATCGGGAGTGGGGAGTCGACCCTTCTTCTGTGCTCGTCCGGTCCCTCGCGCGTAATCATCGAAGTGCTCCAGGAAATCACGCATCTCGGAGGCACCGACCAACTGGTGCTCGAACGAGGAAAGATACTCCACGCCTTCTGCAGAGGGATTCAGATCGCGCAAGGCTGACGCGAAGCGCCAAACGTTGCGGACGCAAATCAACATCAAGTGTGCATGAGTAAACCAACGATCGAACTCCCATGCATTCGAAGCCACTGACCCTTCTCGCGCAGCCCTTACCGCGAGTCCTTGGAAAGATTCGAAAAGAGCCTGGCGTTGATCCGCAACAGCCCGGGCCCATTGCTCGAGTGTTCGTCGGTACAAGATCTCAAGATCAATT
>JALZGD010000011.1:0-4599 GCA_030861205.1 Actinomycetota bacterium | reverse complement strand
ATTTCCGGCACGCGCCAACCCTACGAAGTTCTTGACACGCCCGATTGGCTGCTCACTCCCGCCCTTAAGCCGCTGTCGATCGTGCGGATCGATTCTCGTTCGGTGAGGCCGATCAACAGCGCGGTCGCAAGCAACGCGGACCTAACCGACTGCTCATCGAGCGGACCCAGAGCAATGATGCGGCCCAGTGTGAATGCGACCCGGTTGAGGGTGTGGTTGCGCTGACCGACCGGAGCACATCGCAGGGAGGTGAGCGCGCGATCGAGCGCGGCGCGGCCGTAGGTGATGCCGGCGTCTCCTGACGGGATCACTTTCCGTCGGAGGTCACGAGGTTTTTCACGCATCCACGTTGGAAGTGCTGCGGGCTCGCAGCTTGAATCAAGCCACTCGTAACGCGTCCCCGAGATGTGAGTGCTGGGTGGCGCAACGATGTAGCCGCCGTCGGCGCGCAGGTCGACGCCGGGGAGATCATCCGGATAGCCAGGCAGACCGCTCGTACGATTGTGAAGCCGTCGATCGACTCCTTTATATATGTGATGTATCCCGCCGCCTCCGGTGAGGCTCACGAGCGTGCGCGGGAGCGTGAGATTCACAAGCGCATCAAGTGACGGCAGCGCTCGCGGTAGGTCGATGTCAACGACCACGATCTCGGAGCTCTCGCCGGTGCCGACCCCGACGTTGGCGCTAAGCCACCGCCCCCACCACTCCTTTATTACGTGCGTATCGGTGGTCGCCTCGTGGAGACCGCGGCGAACGAGTGGATGCTTGCCCGGAGAGGAACATTCATGACGCCCACAGGTACAACGCCCATTGGCGATTCCGTGCAGTGGGAAGACGCACCACCCCTGTGCGGCGTAATTGAGAGCGCTCGACAGAAGCTCGGTCACGAGGCTTCCTCGGTGTACTCGACGCCGTACACCGAGGAAGGGTGGACGCCGAGAGCCGAGCAGATGCGATCGACGACGATCTCGCTGACGAACTCACGAGAACCCAGGTAGTTCATGTTGATGCCGTTGTCCGAGTAGAAGTCTCGCTTGCGGGGCGCGTAGCGAGCTCTACGCCGAACCAGCTCGAGGAGCGGTGCCACTGGCAGCATGCGGCCACAACGAAAACGGTCCCCGAATACGAGTTCGGCAATGGTGTCTCCGAACGCGCGGCAGAACGCAGGGCTCGGGCGCGTGCTTCCGCATAGCACGTTGTTGACGTATCTGCGCTCATAGCCGAGACGGTTGGCGAGAGCCTCGCGATCGATGTCGCACAAGGCGAGGATCGCTTTCATAGCGCGACGGTCGATGGCGGTCATCGCGCCACGTCCTCGAGGTAGCTGTCGCAATCCTGGGTGAGTTCGGCAACGAACGCGGAGGCCTTGGAGAATCCGTCACTATCCAGACGGTCGGACAGCCCCGCGAGGGTCGATGCGAGCAGCATGATGACGAGGTCGCCGAGATCGGTCGTCACGACCACGCCCCCTCCTGCTCGTCGTCGTAGACGGACCAGTCGCCGGTGACGACCGCGTACCACTCACGGTCGGAGAAGAGAGCCTCGTAACCGATGGTTTCTTCCACGTCTGCCTCCTTGTTGTCGACGGCTTTCGTCGTCCGCAGGAGCGCCGGCCGTCAGTGAAGGGGTCAGGGGTGGCGAAGCCATCACGAAGTGACGCGAGTACCGGAGGCGACGCCGAGGAACGGAGCGCCCTTGACGCCGGAGCGGCCGGTGCTAGAGGTAAAGCCAGCCGTCGACCGGGGAGGCTGTGGAAGATCGCTACGTGGCGGTCGCAGCGATACCTGGGAGTGTGCGTCCAGCGCCGACCAAGTCATGTTTCATTGACAATGGCGGTGTTTGTCTTGTCAGGGCGCTCGTTCAGAATGAATCCATGACATCGAGAGACTGGCTCGCATCCGTCGCCCTTCTTGTCGCTATCTCCGTGGCGATTGCGCAAGGCAAGCAACGTCTCGCCGCCCCCGCTCGTCATGTAGTTGTGATGAGAAGAAGAGCGGTCCTCGTATTCGCCATACCCGCCCTACTCGTCTCGCTCCTCGGAGCTCCCGCGACCGCGGCTACTCGCTCATTCGATGTTCGAACAGACCACGTCTTCCGGATACTCAACGTCATCGAGAGAGTCGGCGCGGTGGGGGATGTGAACGGCGACGGACTGAGCGATCTGGTCGCGTCCACCTACCTACAAGACAGCGGGCATGCGGGAGCATGCGTTGTGTTCGGGAGCAACTCGACCGACGATGTGGATTGCCGGGAACCTGGAGGAAGAGGCTTTCTGGTCTACCGGAGCTTGGTCGTCGGCAACGAATACAACTATTACCCGTCAAGCGCGGGCGATGTGAACGGTGATGGCTACGCCGACGTGCTGGTTATCGCGCCGAGGCCCGATCGTTCCTCAGGAGGAGCGCCGTGGCATTGGGATCGTCTGTACGTGATCCTGGGAAGCAGCTCGCCAGCTTCCGTGGATCTGTCCAGCTTCGACGAGGGCACACAGGGTGAAGCGGGCTTCACCGTCAAGTCACCGGACGACAACGGGCTTCACTCGCCTGGGGCAGCCGGGGACATCAACCGAGATGGTCTCGACGACATAGTGGTGGAGCACCTCGGCCGATCCGTGGCCTACGTGATATTTGGCACTGCATCCGAATCGGATGTTGACCTCGCGGCATGGGAACGAGGCACCCAGGGTCGACGCGGTTACCGGATAACGGGGCCGAAGGTCCCGGACAAGACGACTTTCCAAGTCGAAATGGTTCGCCGGGCCGGAGATATCAACGGCGATGGCCTTGGCGACATCGTGATTCCCGGTTGGCACTTCTCCGGCAATCCCGAGTATTCCGGGCCTGCGGCCGGCACCTACATCGCGCTCGGCAAGAAGGATGGGTCCCCGATCCGTTTGAGGAAGAGAGGCACGAAGAGCTTTCGGATCTTCGGCGGATCCTGGGATGTAGAGCCTGCCGGTGACATGAATGCCGATGGCAAGGACGATCTGGTGACGGTCGGAGGGGGACTCGCCACCGTCGTTTTCGGAAGCAAGAGCCACACTCAGGTGGACCTAGCCCGCCTTGGCTCCCGTGGCTATCACATCGTCAAGCGCTCGGTCTACGGGGCTTTACCTGAAGGTGTCGATGTGGCTCCCGACATGAATCGCGACGGGATTCCCGAAGTCATTGTCGTCGAGAGGACACGTCAGACTTCTCACATGTGGGTGGTCTACGGTCAAAAAGGCACCAGGAACGTGGACGTTACAAAGCTGAACCACCACGGATTTCGTATTGACGGCGACGTGTACTCGGGCACTGGAGACGATATGTACCGCGCGTATGCAGCCGAT
Organism: Actinomycetota bacterium; assembly: GCA_030861205.1. Classification (GTDB taxonomy): domain Bacteria; phylum Actinomycetota; class CADDZG01; order CADDZG01; family WHSQ01; genus JALZGD01. Next base: position 1,268 of record JALZGD010000011.1, on the reverse strand, counting down.
GACTTCGTAGGTGTGCGCGACATCACCGGGGACGCGCGCGGCGAGATCGCCCTTCGCGGCAGAAACGTCGCTTACGTGTTCGCCGGCAGGTGAACGATCACGGCTTAGCGGTAACCCCTCATCGCATGCGGATCACGAGGTCGTGAGGAGTGAAACAGAGAGGGGGGGGCTTCACAAAGACAGAGAGGCAAAGCCGACCGTGACCATTTGCTTCTAGTGGCTACTCGCGTGGGTCCGTTCTCAGGAGGTTTACACGCATCCTCTGACTAGGCTTGACTCGTCATGAGTGAAAACGTCAGGCGCGCAACCTTGATCACTGCGATCGTTCTGACGTGTGTGCTCGTGTGCGTTGCGGTCGCCAGCGCAGATCAGCGTGCTGCATCCTTGCTGCAGGGGTCCTCGGACGCGGTTCGCTTTGCGACCTATCTCGGAGGCGAAGGAAACGAGACCGGGTACTCCATCGCGGTGGGACAAGGCGGCGACGTCTATATAGCGGGTGACACGACATCTCAGTCCTTCGCCGAAACGGCTCCAAACAGAGTGGGTCCAGGAGGATCCTCCGACGCGTTCGTCGCGAAGCTATCGTCGGATGGCGCGCAACTCGAGTATGCGATCGTCTTCGGAGGCACCGATCGGGACTTCGCCTCATCCCTCACGGTAGGGGCTGACGGAACGGTCTATGTCGTGGGGTCGACGTACTCGGCGGATTTTCCAACCGTCGATGCGTTTCAGGATGGCAACCGAAGTTGCCACGCAAACGGTTGTTCACCGGATGCTTTTGTGGTCGAGGTAGATCCGTCAGGCAGTTCCTTGAACTTTTCTAGTTACCTGGGAGGTCGCAGTCGCGACCTGGGAGTAGCGATTGGTTTATCGGCGGCCGGAAGCATGTGGTTGGGGGGCGACACAACGTCGCGCAACTTCCCAACGACGAGCAACGCGTTTCAGACACATCGTGGAGGCGGAGTCGATGCGTTCCTTCTGAGGGTATCTGCAAACCACAAGCTCGATCTCGGCACCTATGTAGGAGGTAGCAACGACGAGCATGTGGGTTCTTTGACGTACGGATCCAGAAAGGTCGCCGTCGTGGGAACGACCTCGTCCTCTGATTTTCCCGTGGTGCGTTCTCGTCAAAAATCAGTCAGGGGGACGACCGATGCTTTTGTAACCACGCTCAATGGATCTAATGGAGAGGCCGTCTATTCGACATTGATTGGAGGATCAAGTCTGGAATCGGGATTGGGAATCGATATCGACAACGGGCGGGTCCT
>JALZGD010000113.1:3953-7554 GCA_030861205.1 Actinomycetota bacterium | reverse complement strand
GTTCGTGGCGATCGGCCGCGGCCCCCGCACCGACGACATGGGGTTCGAAGAAGCCGGTGTGAAGCTCGACAAGGGCTACATCGTGGTCGACGAGACCTATCGCACAACCGTCGACGGCGTGTACGCGATCGGCGATGCGATCTACATGCCGGATGCGAACTGGCCCCACCCGCAGCTCGCGCACGTAGCGTTTGCGGAAGGTCAGAAGGTTGCCGAGCGCATCGCCGGCCAGCAGCCTGCCGCGGTCGATTACAAGAACGTGCCGCACGTCATCTATTGCCAGCCCGAGGTTGCGGCCGTCGGCCTCACGCAGCGGAAAGCCGAGGAGCTGGGTATCGAGGTCGAGACGAAGCGTTATCCGTTCTCGGCGAACGCCCGCGCGCTCATGCTCGGCGGCGGGCAGGGATTCGTGAAGAGTGTCGCCGAGAAGAATGGCGCCGTCGTCGGCGTGCATGTCATCGGGCCTCGCGCGTCGGACATCATCACCGAGGCCCAGCTCGTGACTGCGTGGGAGGCGTATCCCGCCGAGCTCGCCGAGTTGATGCATCCGCATCCGACACTCTCCGAAGTCATAGGCGAGACCTTCCTCGAGCTCGCCGGTAAGCCACTGCACGGCTGATGGATCGCGCCGAGCTGGACAAGCTGTCGTCGAGCGAGCTGCACGACCGCGCGGTCGAGCACGCGAAGCACCATCTCGACATCGCGTTCTTGTGGCGTCTGATCAAGTCGATCCCGGCGGCGGAGGCGGCTGCCGGAGACATCGGAGAGGCCGAAGTCGACGTCATCAGCGCGGCCCAGGTGCTGAACGACGCGGTCCACGCGGGCGAGGGAGACCTCGCCGACGCCCTGCGGCCTCTTTACATCGACTACCTCGCCGAGCACTCCGACGCCTGACCGGAAGGCCTGGCTCTAGTTGCCGACAGCCGGATATTCGGGAACTCCGCTTCCGAAGAAGCTCGGCATCAAGGAAGGCAGCCGCGTCTGCTTCGTGAACCCGCCGGAAGACTTCGACGAGACGATCGCACCGCTGCCGGCCGGAGTCGAGGTCCTCGGCCGCCCCGGCAAGGACATGGACGTCATCGTGTTCTTTACTGCTACGGCCACTGACCTGCGGCGTCGGTTCCCCAAGCTCGCCGGTGCCCTCGCGTCAAGCGGTGGTCTGTGGATCGGGTGGCCGAAGAGGTCGTCCGGCGTACCGACCGACCTGTCTGAGAACGACATCCGTGCGATCGGGCTCGAGGTGGGCTTGGTTGACAACAAGGTGTGTGCCATCGACGAGAGGTGGTCCGGCCTGCGCTTCGTCATCCGTTTGAAGGACCGAAGGCGCTAGCTATAAGCGCGTGGCCCGTCTGCAAAGGACCGAAGGCGCTACCGGAGCGCGCTGTGGTCGGTCTACAAAGGACCGCCGCTAGCGCCATAGCTCCGCTCAGGGCGGAATCGGATTCCTCGACGGGCCTCAGTCGGATACGCCGAGCAGGTAACCTCGATAGTTCTCATATATCCACGGGTGGGACAAACCAGGAGGGTCGGCCGATGGCGACCGAAGTCAAGATGCCTCAGCTCGGCGAGACCGTCGTCGAGGGAACGATCACGAAGTGGCTGAAGCAAGAAGGGGATCAGATCGAGGAGGACGAGCTCCTCGTAGAGGTATCGACCGACAAGGTGGATTCCGAGGTCCCGTCGTCGGCGGCCGGCGTGATCCAGAAGATCCTCGTCCCCGAGGGCGAAACCGTTTCCGTCGGGACGCCGCTCGCGGTGATCGGCGCGGACGGGGAAGGAGCGGCTTCCGGGACCGACGACTCTGCCGAGCAACCACCGGCCGAGCCCCGTGACGAGGGCGGCGAGTCGGCCCCTCAAGCGGCCGCGCAGCAGGAACAACAAGGTGAGCAAGACCAGTCCGAGAAGTCGGGTCAAGGTGGCGACGCAGAGCCGGACAAGGACGAAGCCGCCGCTGCGGCAGCCAGCGCGACCGCAGCCCCTGCGGCCGATGAAGGTGACGCTGGTGCGGAAGAGTCACGGGGGGGAGGTGGCGAGGCGCCGGCCACCAAGCAAGAAGGCGACGGGCAACAAACTCAGGCGCGCGCGTCATCGGGTGGCGACAGCTCGAAGCGGGGCATCATCTCGCCGCTGGTGCGGCGCCTCGCCGACGAGCACGGTGTCAACCTCGACGATGTCGAGGGGACGGGCACGGGGGGCCGGATCCGCAAGCAAGACGTCCTGAAGTTCGTCGAGTCCGGAAAGAAGCCGCGCCGTCGCGAGGAAGAACAGCCGGCAGCAGCTCAGTCGCAGCCCGCACAGCAGCAACCGGCCGCCGAGGCGCAGTCAGAGCAGCGCGAGCCCGAGCCCGCGGGGCAACGTGAAGAGCTCGTTCCGTGGACGAACATCCGTCGTCGCACCGCCGAGCACATGGTCGCATCGCACATGGAAACGGCCCGCGCGTGGAACGCGGTCGAGGTCGACTGGACCGACGTGGTCGAGGTGCGGACCCGTGCCAAGAACCGCTTCAAAGAGAAAGAGGGTTTCTCGCTGACCTACATGCCGTTCTTGGCGCGAGCTGTGTGCGACACGCTCCTCGAGATGCCCGAGGTCAACTCGACCTACGACGCCGAGAACGAATCCACGCGGGTCAAGCACTACGTGAATCTCGGGATCGCCGTCGCACTCGAGGGCGGCGGCTTGATCGTGCCCGTCGTGAAAGGTGCGGACGAGAAGAATCTGACCGGCATCGCGCGTGGCATCCACGATGTAGCAAGCCGCGCTCGGTCGAAGAAGCTGTCGCCCGACGATCTTGCCGGCGGCACGTTCACCATCACCAACCCAGGGCCATTTGGCTCGAAGCTGTCCGTTCCGATCATCCCGCGCGGGCAAACCGCGATCCTTGCGTTCGAAGCGATCGAGAAGCGTGTCGTCGTGACCGACGACGATGCGATCGCGATCCGCTCGCGCGGCTATCTCCCGCTCGCATGGGACCACCGCACGATCGACGGCGCGGAAGCTGCTCGTTTCCTGGCGCGGCTGAAGGAACGGATCGAGACGACCGACTGGTCGTCGGAGCTTTCGGCTTTCCTATGAGCCCGTCGCTCGCCGCATCGTGGCTCGGCCGCGTCGATTACGACACGGCATGGGCATGGCAGCGCGACCTGTTCGTCGCGCGCCTAGGCGATGAGGTCGAGGACAGTCTCATGCTGCTCGAGCATCCCCACACGTACACGTTGGGGCGTCGCGCGATGGCCGAAGACCTCGTCTACGACGATGTCGAGCGGGCCGCTCGCGGCATAGCGCTCTTCGAGGTTGACCGGGGGGGCCGCGCTACGTATCACGGGCCCGGTCAGCTCGTCGGTTATCCGATCGTCTCCCTTGGCGAGCGGTACGACGTCCTCGGCTACCTACGGAAGCTCGAAGAAGCGCTCATCTGCACTGCGGCCGATCTCGGTGTCCGTGCCCATCGCGACGCCGACCACACCGGCGTATGGGTCGGGACGAACAAGCTGGGAGCGATCGGGGTCAAGATCACGAGGGGCGTCTCGATGCACGGCTTCGCCCTCAACGTGACGACCGACCTCGACATGTTCGGCGGAATCGTCCCGTGTGGCATCCAAGG
>JALZGD010000113.1:0-3943 GCA_030861205.1 Actinomycetota bacterium | reverse complement strand
CACGAAACCGGTGTTGCGGCTCCCGTGAAGGCGGTTGCCGAGCTGGCCGCCGGTCACGTCGCACGGGTCCTCGGCAGGTCTCTGGTGTGGACGCATCGAACCTTTGCAGACCCGGCGATATCTCGCGACCCCATCGCGGTCGGCGAGCGCAGCCGAGACATTTCTGATCCTGCAACCCGTAACCCAATCACGGCCGTTGAAGTCAAGGAGGACGCACTCAATGCCCAAAGCTAAGGATCGGCACACCGATCTCGGCCTCAAAGAAGAGGACCTGATCGAGATGTACCGCTACATGCTGCTCGCTCGGTACTGCGACGAGCGCCAATGGGGTTTGAACCGGCAGGGCAAGGCTCCTTTCGTCGTCCCGGTGTCGGGCCACGAGGGAGCTCAGGTCGGATCGGGATGGGCATTCGAACGCGGCAAAGACGTGTTCTGCCCTTACTACCGCGACATGGCGTTGGTCCTCGTCGCAGGCTTCTCACCGAAGGATGTCTTCCTTGGCCTCTTCGGGAAAAAGGACGATCCGTCCTCGGGCGGGCGCCAGATGCCCGCTCACTGGGGGGCGCGTGACCGAAACATCATCACGGGCTCGTCGCCGATCGCGACCCAGGTTCTGCACGCGGCCGGCATCGCCCTCTCGAAGAAGCTGAAGCACGAAGACGCCGTCGTTGGGACGTGGTTCGGCGAGGGCGGCACGTCCGAAGGCGACTGGCACGGCGCGATGAACTTCGCAGGGATCCACAAATTGCCGCTGGTGTTCATCTGCGAGAACAACCAGTACGCAATCTCGGTGCACGAGTCGAAACAGGTTGCCGGATCGGTCGCGCAGCGGGGGCAGGGCTATGGGATGCCCGGCGTCCAGGCCGACGGCAACGACGTCTTGGAGTCCTACAGGGTCACGAAAGAGGCCGTCGACAGAGCGCGTGCCGGCGAGGGCGCTTCGCTGATCGAGCTCCGCACGTATCGCTACTACTCGCACACCTCGGATGACGACGACCGCACGTATCGCACCAAGGAAGAGGTCGAGGAGTGGCGTAAGAAGGACCCGATCACGCGCTTCGAGCAGTACCTGCAATCGCAGGACCTGATCGACGAAAAGAAGATCGAGACGATGCGCGAAGAGACCAAGGCAGCCGTCGCCGACGGGGCGAAGGCGGCCGACGAAGCGCCGTTCCCTGATGTCGCAGACGGCGCGAAGAACGTCTATGCGGATCTGGAGGTGGTGTGAGATGGCCGAGAAGAACGTAGTTCAGACCATCCACGACACCCTGCAGGAAGAGATGAAGCGTGACGACCGCGTCATCGTTCTCGGCGAGGACGTCGGCGCACGCGGTGGCGTCTTCCGAGCAACGATGGGCTTCCTCGACGAGTTCGGCCCCGATCGAGTGATCGACACGCCGCTCGACGAGTGCTTGATCGCAGGAGTCGGTATCGGCCTGGCGATCGACGGGATGCGGCCGGTCGCAGAGATGCAGTTCGCCGACTTCATCTTCCCGGGCTTCAACCAGATCGTCCAAGAGGCAGCTCGCATCAGGTATCGCTCGAACGGTGACTTCGGCGTCCCGCTCGTCATCCGCGCGCCGTACGGCGGGGGTGTACACGGAGCGCTGTATCACTCGCAGTCGGTCGAAGCGTTCTTCGCGCACGTTCCCGGGTTGAAAGTGGTCGTGCCGTCGACCCCTTACGACGCGAAAGGGATGCTGATCCAAGCCCTCGAGGACGAAGACCCCGTGCTTTATCTCGAGCACAAGAAGACGTACCGCTTGATCAAGGGCGAAGTGCCCGACGAGCGCTACACGGTGGAATTCGGCAAGGCCGAGGTCCGCAGGCAAGGAACGGATCTCACGGTCGTCTCGTACGGGCTGATGCATCACTTCTGTCTCGAGGCCGCCGAGCGTCTCGCGTCGGACGGGATCGAGATCGAGGTCATCGATCTGCGCAGCATCTACCCGCTCGACATGGACACCGTGCTCGAATCCGTGTCCAAGACCTCGAAGGCGATGGTCGTCTACGAAGACAACAAGTTCCTCGGAGTGGGGGCCGAAGTCGCTGCACAGATAGCCGAGCACGCGATCTTCGACCTGGACGCTCCGATCTTCCGGCTCGCCGGCCCGCACGTCCCGGCCATGCCGTACGCGCCGACGCTAGAGCACTGGTTCCTGCCGGACGTCGATCGCATCGAACAAGAGATGCGCAAAGCAGCCGAGTTCTAGAAGGGGAGCGAGCGAAGCGTGGCGCAGGTTCTCATCCCCACGATCAAGAGTCGCGAAGAGGTCGAACGAGATCTCCGTCGCGGCGTGCCGCTACGCGAGGCCCCCGGCGAGGGAGCGCCCCGCGCGTCGCGTCGCCCCGAGTGGCTCAAGGTCAAGGTGCGCCAGGGTGAGAACTTCACGGAGCTTCGCAACATCATGCGCGAGCGGGGTCTCCACACGGTTTGTGAGGAGGCGGCGTGCCCCAACATCTACGAATGTTGGGAAGCGCGCGAGGCGACATTCCTTCTCTGCGGAGACCTCTGCACGCGCCGTTGCTCGTTCTGCGATGTCATGACGGCAAAACCGCAGCCCCTCGATCCCCAGGAGCCGCAGAAGATCGCCGAAGCCGTCACGTTGATGGGACTCAAGTTCGCCGTGATCACGGGCGTCGCTCGTGACGACAGACCCGACGCCGCGTCGGCACATTGGGCCGCGACGATCCGCGCGGTCAGGGAGGCGATGCCCGATTGCGGCATCGAAGTGCTGATCCCGGACTTCAAGGGCCGCAAGGAACACCCACGCGACTCGCTCGCCCGCGTCATCGACGCGAAACCAGACGTGCTCGCCCACAACCTCGAGACGGTGCGCCGGATACATCCCGACATCCGGCCCGGTTTTGGCTACGAGGCGAGCCTTCAGTTGCTCGAGTGGGCCAAGGAGCTCCGCGCCGACCAGGTGACGAAATCCAACATCATCGTAGGCATGGGTGAACGCGAAGAAGAGGTCTACGAGGCGATGAGAGACCTACGTGCGATCGGATGCGACGTGCTCACCATCGGGCAGTATCTGCAACCGAGTGTTTCGTGGCACCTGCCGGTCGACCGCTGGGTGCACCCGGACGAGTTCGCGCGCTACAAGGAATTCGGCGAAAACGAGCTCGGGTTCGCGTGGGTCGAATCGGGCCCGCTGGTGCGGTCGAGCTATCACGCCGGCAAGCAATACCGCAGCGCGGCAGCTCGCCTGGCAGGCTAGCTAGTCGACTATCGCGCCACCAAGACGCCGCCGGCATGCTCGTACGAGCTCCCGCGGATCGCGAACGGCGCTTTGATGATCAGCTCGACGTTCCGGTCCTCTGGTTGGCCGGGCCCCTTCGACGCGAACCCATACTGCGGGTCGTTGGCGCACAGCTCGCGTGAGATCGATGCAAGGTTGAGAACCTCGTCCGAAGTACCGGGCGTGATCGGCGCGGCGTGGTCGATCATCGTGCAGAAGATCGAGAGTGTCCCGTCGTGGTTGTCGACTATCTCGATCAAGCGCGACTGACACGTCCAATCGATGTGGGCCGCGGTCCCTATGTCCCAGAATCCGTTCGTCTTCTTGGCGGGATCGGGCCGCGGAGTGATCACGTTGTTGTGCGTGTGCCCGTTGACCCAAGCGATGACGTTCGGGAACCGGTGGATCAGCGCTTCGACCTCGTCGGCGAGGTGGCGCGGCTGATCGTTGATCTGTGGCTGGAACGGATCGACCATCTTGTTCGCCTCGTTGTTGAGCGAGCGGAGGCCGTGATGCGAGAACAGAACTATCAACCTGTCTTCGTTCTTGGTCCTGACCTCGTTGCCGTCGCCGTCTAGGTACACGGACGACGCTTCGATCAGGCGCTGCTCGAGCCACTTCAACTGGTTGTCGCCGATGCTTCCGGAATCCACGCCGCCGGGATTCACGGTGTCGAGGCCTATGTAGCGGAAACCGGG
>JALZGD010000311.1:1473-2534 GCA_030861205.1 Actinomycetota bacterium | reverse complement strand
ACGATCTGCCCGACCCGGCTCGCGTCGATCTCGACGAGCAGCGGGTCGACGAACAACTCGACCTGGTGTCCTCTGCGTTTGCCCGACGCACCTTCGAGGGCGTGCTCGATCGTTTCTTCTAGGTCGGCTTGCCGCAAATGCAGCGCAAGCTTGTCCGATTCGATCTGCGATGTGATCAGGAGGTCGTCGACCAGCCGCGCGAGCTGCTGGCCCTGTCGATGGACCATCTCGAGAAGCTTGTCGTGCTGCTCTGGCGTCAAGCGTTGTGACTGATTGATCACCGTGTCTACTCCGGCGATGATCGCCGTGAGGGGGCCGCGTATCTCGTGTGACGTGACCGCAAGGAAACGATCCTTGAGCCGATCGATCTCGGCGAGCCGCAAGCTTTGTTGTTCGAGCGTCTTTGCTTGGCGACGCCAGTTCTCGGCCATCGTGCCGGCGACTCCCGCGATGACGGTGGAGAGACCGACGACGAAGATATAGGTGGAGATATCGAACGTCAGGTGATGCACGTCCGCGTAATGGAACTGCCGCGCAGTCTGTATCGAAGCGCGCCCTCGAGGGGGAGTACTAGTAGGAGCGCCCACGTGACGTATGGGTGCTCGAACGCGTAGACCCACACGAACGCCATCACGATCGTGGCATCGAGTACGTAGCCGATGATGCCGAGCCGGTCCAGATCGCGTGTTGTGTGGATGCGGCCGAGCCAGCCCCAGATCGCAAAGCTGCCGAGCGCAAGCAGCGCGACGACTGCCCATGCAACCTGCTGCGTGCGGGCGTCGGGGTAACCCGGCTGGTCGAGCACTCCGACGATCCCGAACACGATCCCGAACCACCGGACGTAGGTCATGCCCTGTTCGAGCCGGCGCTGATCCCCTGGGGCGTTCATCATGGGCTTGAATCGGAAGGTTAAGCCCGGACTTGATCCGTTACCAGGCCTTGCCCCCGTTCCGACCCCGCCGCGCGCGCGACAAAGGGGCCGGTCACCCGGCCCCTTTGAAGGGAGAAGCTCGTGGTTAAGCGGCTCGCCTGACGGGCGATTCCGTGCGGTGCCCGAGGAT
>JALZGD010000311.1:0-1396 GCA_030861205.1 Actinomycetota bacterium | reverse complement strand
CATCAGACCGGTGCCTACGTAGCCCCATGCTTCCGAGCGGACTGCGATATGCCAGTTGGCGAAGAGCGAGAACTTCAGTGCCCAAGCCGTCAGCGCACCCAGACCGATCGTGAGGATCGACTGCACCTTCGCGAGGCTCACGTACTCGTTCAGCATGTCGACGACCTTGAAGATCCCGATTCCGAGCAGGACCACGATCGCGAACTCGTACACCTCTGACCTCCTGTGCTTTTTGGGCGGCTCTTCCGCCCAAGCGAACATTTGGACGCTTGCAATCGCGAACGGTTACAGCCTTGGAGCAACTGATCGGCCTGTGAGGCCGCGATCGCTAGTCGAGGCTCGAGTAGAAGCCCGCCGTTACGCCGAGCAGGACGGCGTCCAGGATCGAGCCGACGAGAAAACCCCGCTTACCCGTCTGCCGGAAGCGGTACATGAGCGTCGCCGAGGACACAGCTTTCGCTACGACTAGCGGCGGGATCAATTCGCGACGGTCCCCCGGTTCTCGAGCGGCGGTGAGGGACAGAGCAGCGATCGTTGCCATGTAGGCACATGCCAGAGAGTGGTAGAGGCCGGGACTCTCGTCGGCGAGCGGATCGCCTCCGGCGAGGCTGAGGCTTCGCGTCGAAGCATGAGGGCGCACCAGGAAATCCGCCGCTCCGACGGCGTATGCGGCCCCCGTGGCCGTGAGCCATCTCGCGAAGCGTTTCTCCGAATCTGACATTCTGCTTCGAGCGTCCTTTCTGGGGTGGGCGAAAGATAGCCCTTTCAGACTATTCACGCCGATTCGTGCGCACAGGAAACTACGTGCAGGGCGGGGGTCCAAGTCGCATTCGCCGCCGCAGCCATCCGACGCACTGCCCGCGCGTCGGAGACTCCCGCCCTCTTTTTTTCTTCTCCTTCAACTCCCGGATCCTTGCCGTCGCGCGGAGTTTCACGCGGAATCGCATTCACAGGTGATTGGTGCGGAGGCTGGGTAATAAAGGCAGCTATGGAATCGATCCGGGACCTCATCGCGGCCGGTGGAATCACGTCCGTTTATCAGCCGATCGTGAACCTCCAAAGTGGGAACACGATCGCGTACGAGGCTCTGGCACGGGGCCCCGCGGGGACCCCCTTCGAGAGGCCGGACGTCATGTTTGCCGAGGCTCGAAAACAGGGCGTCCTGGCGGAGCTCGATTGGGAGTGCCGAGCGTGCGCGCTCCGCGACGCCCTGGCGATGAACATGTCGAACCCCGCTGCCTTGTTCATCAACATCGAGGCCGATGCCCTCGAACAACCGGTTCCCCCGCAACACGGCGAACTTCTAGCTCGTGGCACGCAACGTCTGCGCCTAGTTGCCGAGATCACCGAGCGTTCGATCGCCACACGGCCCCGCGGGCTCCTGCAGGCCGTCGAA
>JALZGD010000112.1:603-7592 GCA_030861205.1 Actinomycetota bacterium | reverse complement strand
GTGCGGGCCCGTAGATCTCGTTCTGACGCTTCGCAGAACCGTGTTCACCGGAGAGGACGACCAGTTTCAGGTCCCACATCGCCGCAATGCGGTCGCGGAACTCCAGTGTTTCGGGGAAGTGGAAACCCGTATCGAGGAAGAGCACGGGGAGATCCGGGCGGATCTCTTGCAACATGTGGAGCAATACGAGACCTGACGACTGGAACGACGTTGCGATCGCGAGTCGATCAATGGTTTTCGCCGACCAGCTAAGGATCTGGGTGGGTGACGCTGTTTCGAGATCGAGATAGTGCTCGTCCGGCGAGACGAACTGGGCGAATCCCGTCATGACGCTCTCGGTTCCGCGATCGCGCCCGGCGCAGGCGGCACGATGTCGAACGTCGGTTTCGCGGCGAACTCGGCAAGGCTTCCTGCGTCGAGTGAGTTGACGAAGCTCGAGAACGTGTCGTCGGGGCTGCGCAGTTTTCGATATCTCCTGATCAGCGTTTCGATGTAAGGACCGATCTCCGATGCCAAGACTTTGACGCCCTTCGCTTTCCGACCAAAGGTTCGATCTCTTCCGAGATGACCTCCTAGGTGGACAAGGTACGCCTCGACCTTGCGCCTCTCCTCCACCTGATTGCCGTCATTGTCCAGAACATGGATCGTCTCCGTGACGAGGCACCCCATTAGCCCGATATCCGCCGTTTGGAACCGGGCGCACGAGTTGGGGCAACCATTTACGTTGATACGGACCTCGTCTTCATAGCCGGGGAGTCGCTGTTCGAGATACCGGTAGAGCTCGACCGCTCGGCCCTTTGTCTCGACGATCGCGAGCTTGCAGAACTCGATGCCGGTGCATGCCATGACGCCCCGCCGCCAGTTGGTTGCGTTGACGGGTAGATCGAGAGTCTCGAGTTCCTCGGCGAGATCGTCTACACGATCGTCGGAGACGCCAAGGATTAACATCTTTTGTTGAGTAGTGGTTCGTACCTCTCCGTTGCCAAAACGCTCTGCCAGTCGCGCAACCGCGTGTAGTTGATGTCCCGCGATGCGACCAGCTTTCGGCGCAAAGCCCACGTAACGAAGACCGTCTTTCTGCATCCCGACGCCGACGTGCTCGCGATGCGAACCATCGGGAAACTCGGGCGGGTCGAGGTCGGCAAGCGCGAACCCGATCTCTTTCTCGAGCACTTCGCGGAACTTCATCGGCCCCCAGTCCTGCACGAGGAACTTCATGCGAGCGTGATTGCGCGCTCGTCTATAACCCCAGTCCCGAAAGACAGCAGTGATGCCAAGGACGACGGGCACGACTTGGTCGGGGGCGACCCACGCACCTAGACGCTTTGCGAACATCGGAGTCGTCGACAACCCGCCGCCGACCCAGACGTCGTATCCCGCGGTCCCGTCGGTGTACAAAGCGCCGACGAGGCCGATGTCGTTTATCTCGTGCTGCGCACATTGATGTGAGCATCCCGAGATCGAGATCTTGAACTTGCGGGGGAGATTCGAGAATTCCGGATTCCCCACGAGGGCCGCACTCGCTTCGGCGACTGCCGTGCTGGCATCGATCACCTCGGTGGAGTCGACGCCCGCAAGGGGGCAGCCCAACAGGTTCCGCGGGGTGTCGCCGCATGCTTCGGTTGTGGAAAGCCCGACCTCCTCGAGACGCGACCAGATCGTGGGGACGTCTTCGATCCTGATCCAGTGCAGTTGGATGTTTTGGCGATCGGTTACATCTGCGACGTCCCGTCCGTAGGTCTTCGAGATGTCCCCGATCGTCTCGACCTGCTGAGCGGTAAGCCGACCGCCGGGGATGCGGACACGCAGCATGAAGTAACCGTCCGCTTCCGGCCGCTGTGTATAGAGCCCGTGCCACCGGAACCGGCTACGCAGATCCGAGGGCCAGATGGACGCGAAACCCTTCGACGCGTAGACGTTCTCGATGCGCGGCCTGACGTTGAGGCCGTCGTCCTCGCGTTTGGCTACCTCGGCCGGCGACTGCGGCTCGAAATAGCCCGCCGCCCACTGGGCATGGGATCGTGTCGAGGGTCTCGGGGGGCTCGGCGTGTAGCACCCGCAGGTGTCGCACATCTCTGCAGGAATCCTTCCGGTAGAGGAAGGACTGTTTCTACAGTGTAAAAAGGGTTAAGTCAAACGGACGATGCGTCGGTTCCGAGGTCTCGGCACAGCTCGGTGATGTGGCGCTCGAGCTGATTGAGGCCCTCGACCTTGCCCACGCAGAGCGCTACACCTGCTTCTTTGGCCTCGGCTTCGAGCGTCGGGTCGAGGTAGGCGGTGTACAGGATGATCGCCTGAGCCGGGCGTGTCTCGCGGATCGCACGCGCCGACGTGATCCCATCCATCCCCGGCATCTTGTAGTCCATGACGATCACGTCGGGATCGGCGATCCCGGCCAGGTCGACGCCTTGCTGGCCCGACGACGCCTGGCCTACGACTTCGAAACCATCGAGCTCGAGCATGTCGACGAGCATGTTGCGGACGTGGTCGGTGTCGTCGACCACCATCACAGTGACCGGCACCGAAGCCTCCTTAGTTCGTCGCTCCCGCCTGCCCGCGCCGGGGGAGTCCTTTGTCCACTTTGGTGCTGCCCAGCAGTTTTCGCTCTACGTATTCTCGGTTCCTCGAGAGCATCCTTACCAGGTCTTGATGCCGCTCGGTGTAGCGCCGAACCGACAGCTCCAACGAGATGGCGCCCGCGTAGCTCGTCTTGCGTAGCTCGCCAAGGAACCTATCGAGAGGCAGTTTGCCTTGTTCCAGCTCGAGATGCCCGTCGCGTCCGTCCCGGGCGTTGTCCGACAGGTGGATATGGACGAGCTTCGGAGCAAGCGTTCGGTACGACTCGATGATGTCCTTGCGAGACACCGTCACGTGGCTGGTGTCGAGGACGACATGAGGTGCGGCGGCCAATAGATCGGCTGGATCCAGCCATCGATACGCGCGCATTTGACGGCCCGCCACCCACTTCGGGTACATCGTTTCGACGCCGACGGTCACACCGCTCGCCGCCGATGCTTCCGCCGATTCGTTGGTCACCCACGCCGCGTAGCGCCGCTCCCACAGATAAGGCGGATGGACGATGAAAGAGTCTGCCCCCACTTCGCGGCACATCTCGATGCCTCGGCGGATCTTGCCGAGCGGGTCGAGGCCCCACACGTTCTTAGAGATCACCAGGAACGGACCGTGGACGGACTTGATGCGCAAGCCCCTCTTGTCCGCGATCTTCAGGGGGATGTCCGGGACTTGAGTCCGCGGGTCGCGGGTCACCATGAGCTCGATCTCGGTGAACCCGGCGTCGGCCAGTATCGCCATCGCGTTCTCGAGCTCGAAAGTCCAGAACGGCCCCGTCGAGCACTGGATCACCGGGTGGCTGTCGGTCATCGCCCAATGGTGGCATGTCGGTCACGCGCGGACGGGACGGCGTAGCTCCGGTGTGACGAATAGCGAAGCGACCATGGCCGAACGCGATGGTGCCCCCGGGGTTACCGGGGGCACCGACGTGGAGGATTGAAGGGGGCCGAATGGGGCGGGCTGGGAGGCTCGTTTCACGGCCAGAATGTGGGGTGGCCGTGCGGTCCTGACGACCCTCCTCGCATCCTCCAAGGACTGCTTCGGCGTTATGGCGCGAAACCTTGAGGCCGGCCGCTATCAGGACCGATCCTGTTTCGCGACCTGGGTGCTACAGGCTAAACAGTGCTTGCTATAGTTTGCAGCAGAGGGGCTTCTGGGAGATAATCCAAGTGTGAATCTCGCCGCCCTCTTGCGCTCTGCGGCCGAATCGGCGGGCGCCAAACCGGCCCTCGTTTCGAGCAGTTCGACCATCGATTTTGCGACTTTCGACCGGGAAGCCGACAGGGTCGCGGCCTGGCTGGCCTCGTCCGGTGTGGGCCCGGGCGACCGCGTAGCGCTCGCGATGGGCAACGTGCCTCACTTCGCGTTCGCGTATTTCGGATCGCTGCGCGCCGGGGCAGTCGTCGTGCCGATCAATGTCCTGCTCACAGTGGACGAAGTCCGCCGCGTCCTCGAAGACTCGGGGGCGTCTGTCGTGATCGCGGCGCCCGGCCCCGGCGACGCCGCAATCCAGTCCGCGTCGGAGCTGGGAGTTTCGACGCTCACCACCGATCGTTGGGACGAGCTCGGCGATCCGACGCCCGTTGCTATAGACCGGGATGACGACGACCTCGCGGTTCTCGCGTACACGTCCGGCACGACCGGCGACCCCAAGGGCGCCATGCTCACGCACGGCAATCTGTTAGCGAACCTTCAACAGCAGCAAGAGATCGCGCAGGAGCATGTCTCTTCAGCAGATGTCCTGTTGCTCGCGCTCCCGTTGTTCCACATCTTCGGGTTGAACGTGACGTTGGGACAGCTCGTCCTGAATGGCGCGACAGGTGTGCTCGTCGAGAGGTTCGATCCCATAGCTGCGCTGAAAACGATCCAAGAGCAACGCGTCACGATCGTTTTCGGCGCTCCAACCATGTATCTCGCCTGGCTCGATACGCCCGGAGCCGAGCAATACGACCTGTCCTCTGTGCGGTGGGCGGTTTCCGGTGCGGCCCCCCTTCCGGCCGACACCATCTCTCGGTTCAAGTCCGTGTTTGGCGTCGACATCTTCGAGGGTTACGGCCTAACCGAGACCGCTCCGACGGTGACGACCAATCGCGTTGCACGCAAGCCGCGGCCCGGCTCGATCGGCAAGCCCGTTCCCGGTATCGACGTGCGGCTCGTCGACGAAGACGGCAATGACGTCGAGCTCGGCGACCCCGGCGAGATCGTGGTGCGGGGACCAAACGTCTTCAAGGGCTACTGGAACCGCGAGGAAGAGACGGCACGGGCGTTCCGTGACGGATGGTTCAGGACGGGCGACGTTGCTGTAAGTGACGAAGATGGCTACCTGTACATCGTCGATCGCAAGCGTGACCTCATAATCGTGTCGGGCTTCAACGTCTTTCCGAACGAGGTCGAGTCGGCGCTTCTCGAAAATCCCGACATAGCGGAGGCCGCCGTTGTCGGTGCGCCCCATCCGTACACGGGCGAAACCGTGAAGGCGTTCGTCCAGCTGAATGCCGGCGCGGACACGACCGAGCGCGAGTTGATGGCAGACGTGCAGAGCAGGCTCGCGAGGTTCAAGGCCCCGACGTCGATCGAGATCGTCGACGAGCTGCCGCACGTCGTAACGGGGAAGGTCCTCAGGCGCGCCCTGCGCACCTGATTCTCTCGAGCGAATCGGGCCGGAAGATCCGCAGCTTCTTGCCACGATAGTCAAGAATCCCCTGCCGCTGAAACCTACGAAGGGTCTTGCACGCGCTCTCACGACACATCCCGGCGAGGCGCCCAAGCTCTTCCTGAGCGAACGGGAGCTCGAGCTCGATCGAGTCTCCGTGCATCCTTCCGAGTAATTCTGCAAGCTCGAGCAACCGAGACGCGAGCCGCGCCGGCACTTCCGATGTCGAGCGCTCGGCGGCTGCTTGCGCTATGCGGCTCGTGCGCTCTGCGAGCGAACTCGCCAGCGCGCGGGCGGCATCCGGATGCCTTAGCACGTGTGAGAAGAAAAGGTCGGCATCGACACCGAGCAGGCTCGAAGGGATCGCCGCGACGGCGTCGTACGGATGGGTCCCTCGGCCTAACGCCGCGACGTCTCCGAGGAGATCGCCTTCGAAAGCTAGACCGAGGATGGTCTCGCGGCCGTCGGCGTCGCGAGCGCTCAGTTTGATGACGCCGGCGAGGACGATGTGGATGCGTCCGTCAGAAGGCTCGCCTTCGAGGTGGAGGAAATCGTTTCGCTCGAGGTCGCGCACGACTCCTCGCTCGATCAAGAGGTTGACGGCGCTCTGATCGAGAGATTCCAGTACGGGACACGTGAGGATCGGGGGCATGACGGCACCTCCAGAGTCGGCGAACACGGACTGAAGGCGCGGAAAGGGGCGCAGGCACGAGCCCACGCCCCTCCTTCGACCGAGACTCTAGTGGAGGGCGAGGCGCCATGTCTAGAGTCGGTAGCCCAACGACCACGCGAGTATGGCCCCTGTGGATCGTTCGACATCCCCTACTCGAGCCGTGATCGCGGTCGGCGTGGTCATCGCGGCCGCATTACTCGGACTCCTGGTCAAGCCGGTCTTGCAGAAAGACGGGCCGCCGGGGGCCGGTGACCGTGCGCCGGCGTTCTCTGCCGAGCTGCTCGACGGCAGCGGGTCGCTCTCGCTCGAAAGCCTTCGAGGCAAGCCGGTCCTGGTGAACTTCTGGGCGTCGTGGTGCGTTCCGTGCAAACAAGAGGCGCCCTGGCTTCGTTCCGCGTACGAATCATTCGGATCTCAAGTTGCATTTGTCGGCATCGATGTGCGCGATGCAAAGACCGACGCGCAACGGTTCGTAGAAGAGGAAAAGGTCCCGTATCCGTCGATACGCGATGAGGGGCTTCGGATCTTCACCGATTACGGTTTGACGGGTCAGCCAGAGAGTTTTCTGATCGACGCCGACGGCACGATCGTTCAGCATGTTCCGGGCGCTTTCCCCGATCGTGCGACGCTGTTCCAAGATCTCGAGACGCTCGTGAGTCGCAGTGGCTGACCCCACGATCCCGATCGCATTTGCAGCGGGGTTCGTCTCGTTCCTGTCACCCTGCGTGCTGCCGCTCGTTCCGGGCTATCTCTCGTACATGTCGGGGATGGGGACCGCGGAGGAGGCTGCCCCGAGTGCGCGGCGAACCGCGTTGGTCGCGGTGGCGTTCGTGATCGGTTTCACGATCGTGTTCGTCGCCCTCGGCGCCTCTGCGACCTTCCTGGGATCGTTACTGCTGAAGAACAAGACGCTTCTTGGGCGGATCAGCGGGATCGTGATCATCTTGTTCGGCCTGATCTTCATGGGCGTGATCCGCGTTCCGTTCTTCTATCGAGAAGCGCGATTCCACCCGACGCCGAACGCAGGTGTCACCGGTTCGCTTCTGCTCGGGAGCGCGTTCGCCTTCGGTTGGAGCCCGTGCATCGGGGCGA
>JALZGD010000112.1:0-553 GCA_030861205.1 Actinomycetota bacterium | reverse complement strand
CAAGCACACCCGTGCACTCAACATCGCGAGTGGCGCGTTACTCGTCGCCGTCGGGGTCCTGTTCGTGACGAACCAGTTGTTCCAGGTATCGATCTGGATGCAGAAGGGATTCACCGCCGCCCATCTCGACTTCTGGAACGCCTTCTAGCCCCTTTGCCGTACGCCCCGAAGAGGCTTTCCTTGAGCGGTGTCGAATCTCTTGATCAAGCGTCGCAGGGGAAAGGGGGCCGGCGGTGGGGAGACTCACGGCTGTCTTGTTGGTCATCGGGTTAGTCGTAGCGATGGGCGCACCGTCCCAAGCTCAAAAAAGAAGGCCCCCGAAAGCGACCACGACCGTTCTATATCTGAACTGGCTCGGCGATTGCACCGGTAGCGGCTTTCTCGACACCAAGCCGACGATGGATTCCGACGCCTGTGCGCTGTTCTCTCCCGAAGTTGTCGTCGCCGGCGGTAGCAGCTACGACTTTCCCGCGGCGGGGGGCGTTCCTTTCAAGCTCGACGCGAGTCGGGAAATCTCCGTCGACATCGAGCTTCAGAACGTGGCATCGGTCGC
>JALZGD010000111.1:5870-7623 GCA_030861205.1 Actinomycetota bacterium | reverse complement strand
CGGCAGAAGGATGTCGTTGCCTAAGTCTCCGACGAGTGTGTCGGCCCCTCCGAGTCCGCGTAGTCGATCATTTCCACCGTAGCCGCCATAGAGCGAATTCGGTCCGGACGTGCCCGTGAGCACGTCGTCGAACGGGCTGCCGAAGACCCCGTCGAAATTGCTGAGGGTGTCGCCCGTCGCGTCGCCGCCTGTTGCTGTATCCGCGGTGAGATTGACTGTCACGGCTCCGGGAGAGTTGTAATACAAGACTCCGTCGAACCCGCCACCTCCATCCAGCGCGTCCGCGCCGGCGCCTCCATTGATGTAGTTGTCGCCCGCGTCACCCGTGAAGGAATCGGCGCCGCGGGATCCATCAAGGTTTTCGATGCTGGTCCAAGTATCGCCAGCGGCATCGCCTGACGCGGCAAAATGTGTTTCGAGGTCTATCGTCACCCCTACTTCCGAGTTTATGAAGAACATCCAGTCGTTCGACGGGCCGCCATCTATCGAGTCTGCCCCAGCGCCGCCCTCGAGCGAATCGGATCCGTCCCCTCCAACGAGCGTGTCGTTGCCCCCCGCTGCCTGGAGACGGCGCCGTCAGCATCGGCGGTCAGATGATCTGCCGAGTCAGACCCCAGGACTCCGCCGAACGCTCCGGAGAGTATGTCGCCACTCGCGTCGCCGCCCGAAGCCGTGTCAGCCGCGAGATTCACCGTCACACCGGCCGCGGATGAGAGGTACCCAGCGGTTGACCTCGCCGTGCCGTTAACGTGATCGGCGCCGGGACCGCCCTCTAGGAATGCGCTACCGAGATCGCTTCCGGTTAAGACGTCCGCTCCCAGACCGCCCTCAGCCTGGACGTGTCCCGAGTAGTCGACGCCGGCCCCATGACCGCCTTGTGCAGTGATGGCGTCGTTCCCAGCCTGTGTGTCGACCACTACAAACGGCGCTCCAATCAGTGTGACGTCTGCATCAGCGTCCGTGTTGAGAGCGACTCCGCGGGCCCCGACTGAAATGACATCGCGTGTGCTGGTTCCGGAAATGTTGAGCACTCCCTCTCCGATTGAGTCGATGTTGAACTCGATCTCCGAAAGACCGCTTGCCTCAGGCGTTGCTCCCGGCGCGAAACCACCGTTCGAGAGGTCGATCCTCGGGAAGACACGGCCACCAGATTCATTGTGAATATCGATAGTGTCGATATTTGTGACAGCTGCCCCTCCCGTCGACGCGCAACTCGTCGCCGTAATCGAGCCGTCAGGCTGTCGCTGAACGACCGTCGCATCATCGACGGCCATCAAATCGATCGTCAGCTTGGTCCCCGCCCGCGAGCAACTGAGCGCTGACTGAGCGGGGGCGCCGAAGACGAGGGTTGAGCCGATCGACACAAGCAACGCAATCAAGGCATGGCTTAAACGGCGATGCGTGAATGCGACGCTTCCAAGCACAGAACCCCACCCCCGCAAGACGAAGTCCGCAACGTCTACCGCTACGAGTGGCGCTCACGATGCGTTGGTTCCGTTCGCGTCGTCCATCCGTAATCACAGCAAAAGTCATAATTAGCGGCTTCTTCTTCCGGACTTCGGGAGGAGGAGATACGATTTGTCTTTGATTTCCAGGTGCAGGGCTTAAGCCGTCGGGGGGGAGTTTTTTGAAGGCTCAGAAGAGCATCATCGTCATGGTCGTTGCGGTCGGGCTCGCGGTAGGCCTTTGGGCTGCCGTTGCCGGCCCGAACGCCAAGCAAGACCCCCGGTTACCAAATAGTGCTACCGGAACT
>JALZGD010000111.1:0-5830 GCA_030861205.1 Actinomycetota bacterium | reverse complement strand
CGATACCACTGGGGACACTGGAAGCACGAGTGCGACGTCAGACGAGACGACGAGCGAGGCTGCGTCGAGCAGTGGCGCAACGACGACTCATCACAAGTTGCGCGACCCCCGCAAGAAATACTGTGCAATCGCGGCCCACTACGGTGACAATCCGAAGAAGGGCCACTGCATAAGCAACTACTAGGGACCTAGGGACTTACAAGGCCCCTCGGGCAGTAGCGACCACACTGAATGTTTTGATCATTATGTAAAGGTCAAGGCTCAACGACCAATTCTCGATGTAGAAGAGATCGAGTTTCACCGACTCCTCGCTGTTGAGCGCACTTCGACCCCGAATCTGCCACCACCCAGTCATCCCCGCTGGCACAACATGACGCGGCGCGAGTAGGTCTGCGTTAGCGACGACCTGGTCGACAGGGAGCGGTCGCGGACCGACCAAGCTCATGTCTCCCTTAATCACGTTAAAAAGCTGTGGCAATTCGTCGAGAGACAGGCGGCGTAAGAACCTTCCGACGCTGGTCACGCGCGGGTCAGAAACAAGCTTGAAAAAAGCTGCGGAAGGGTCAATGCCCGCCTCGTCGAGCAGTGACTGCGATTCTTGGTGCATCGTTCTGAACTTGTACATCGCAAAGGTTCGGCCGCCCTTCGTCACTCTCGGTTGTATGAAGAAGACGGTGCCGCGCGATGTGACCTTGATCGCCACTGCGATGACTCCCAACAGCGGAAGCAAGAACACCACCAGCGGGATGGCCACTAGCAGGTCGAACGTCCGTTTAACGGCACTTTGGAATGACGAAAGTTGCGGCGGCTTGAGCGAGAGCGCCATTAGAGAACCAACGGGTTGAAGGCTTAGACGAGAGGTGAGCATCTCGGGCAGGTTGGCCGACAAACGCAATTCGACGTCTTCGAACCGAGCCGCGAGCGAAAGCATCCGGAGGCCCTCGCTGTCAACATCGGTCGACGCGACGAATAGGCACTCAACAGAGTGATCGCGAATGAGCCGACGGAGTTCGCTCAACGAGCCAACCGTCGGAAAAGTGCTCGGTTCACGTGCTAAAGCGATGCGACCTATCGGGTTGAATCCCGATCCTCGCCCTTGTAGCCCCCGAGCCACATAGTCCGCTTCCTCGTTGCCGCCGACGACAACTGTTCGAAAGGCAAGATCCCCTGACACCTTGAGCTCGTGAATCCACCTTCGCCATATATCTCTTGTAATCAGGACAAGAACCAAGGCGATGATCCAGCTGAGTGCGATCCAGCCCCGGGAAAACGTCGTCCGCGACCAGTAGCTCCCTAGTCCGACGATTAGCACACTCGTCGTCACTGCACTCAGGACGCGCCGAAATTCGTCGGGAGCAGCAAGGTCCTGAGGGGAGTAAAGGTGCCAGGCGGCAAATATGCCGATCCAAATAATCGGTCCGCCCAAGATAATCAGGGAGAGGTCGCGAGTCATCACCAAGCCGAACCTCAACGCGTGCGCGGCGAAGAAGGCGATGGCTAGACAGGCGGCGTCTGTCATCGCCGTGAATAGCGCAATACGCCGGTAACGTCTCGTAACGCGTCCGTGAACCCGGTGCGGCGCGACATCGCGGGAACCCCCGTCCGCTACAGGCGAGGAAGCGGGCGTCGCGCGCGGGGCCGTCGCATTTGTATTTGGGTCGCCGCGAGACGCGCGGCTACTTCGTGGGTCCACTAGTGATCTCATTTTCGTTGAGGGCGGGCCGACCGAAGCCAAAGATTAGAGTCATTGCCCCAATAGCCCGCCGCGCGCTCGCTGTAACTCGAACGCACGAGCGTAGGCACGCAACAGGTCACTCCTCATGCGTTCCCGACTAAAGGCCTGCCGAACGTACTCCCGCCCCGGCTTCGCGAGCGCCAACCGCGTGTCAGGAGAATGTAGAAGCGACACGACATGGCCTGCCGCGGTATCGAGATCGCCTGGGGCGAAGGTCTTCGCGTATGTTCCGTCTCCGACGACATCCACCGTGCCGGTCACTCGGGTCGCGACGACCGCTCTGGACATAGCAAGCGCCTCCGCCACTGCGTGTGGCAGACCTTCGTATAGCGATGTGAAAAGGACGACGTCGGCTGCACTGAAGTATGTCCTGACATCTCGTTGCCAACCGGTGATGTGGACGCTGTCGCAAAGCCCGAGTTTTCGCAACGACGCCTCGAAGTCCGGACGAAGTTCGCCGTCTCCCACCCAAAGCGCCTTCACACTCGGAATCCGACTCCTCACCCTCCCTACTATCTCGGCAAAGGAGAGTGGATCTTTCTGAGTAGAGAGGCGGCCGACGCTCACGATCAGCGGCGCGCCCTCATCGACGCCGACCTCGCGTCGTGCGACATCGGTCGACAGTGGCGAAAACCAATCGGTATCGATGAATGGCCGCACCACGGCTACACGCTCGCGCGGCACGACTTTGCTGTCGATTATCTCGATGCGCTCGCTGTCCCCAACTGCGATCATCACGTCGGTGCATAAGTGGCCGAGAACCCATTCAACAGCCCTGAAATGCGTGCCGAGACTCAGCGCAAGGGCGTTGGGCGTGAAAACGACAGCGGGCCGCCGCCGGGTCGAGCGAACAGCAAGTCGACCGAGGGCCCCTGCCTTCGAGCTGTGACAATTGACTACGTCCGGACGGAATCGCTTGATAATCTGCCGCGTCTGCCTGAAAGCGCGCAGGTCGTGCCTAGGAGAAATTGCACGCATCATAGGAACCTCGAATAAGTCCCATCGCTGCTCACGAAGCTCATCAAGCAGAGAAGGAAACTGCTCATCACATCGTTCGCGCGAGTACACGAGACCGGATACGAACGATTCAGGGTCGGACGAAGCGGCGATACCCGAGAGATATCGCCGTACGCCGCCGAGCGTAGCTTCAACAATGTGCAGAACCCTTATCGGTTTCACCGTGCGTCGGAATAGGTCCGCGCCAATGTTCCAAGGTGCATGCGTCAATCACTCCACTGATCGATCACGAAATCGCCGCAGTGCTTCCCGAACCTAACTTCTTTCTGATCGGCGCGGGTCGGGCGGGTTCAACCGCGATGTCATACATGTTGCGTCAGCATCCGCAGATATTCGTAACGACACCCAAGGAGCCGCACTTCTTGGCTTTTCCCGCGCAAAGGCTCTCTTTCAAAGGTCCGGGGGACGACCTGAACGTGAATCGCCTGGCAGTAACGGATCCCGATGAATACGCTCGCCTCTACACGGGAACCGAGGGGTTCTTGGCGCGCGGCGATGCCTCCGTCTCGACCCTTTATTACTGGGAACGCTCGATCCCGACGCTCCGGGATTTGTATCCAGACGCTCGGCTCATCGCGCTTTTGCGCGACCCTGCTCAGCGCGCCTTCTCGAGCTTCCAATATCAGAAGATCCGCGGGTTTGAGCCCGTCGACGACTTTGAGGAAGCACTCGATCTGGAGACAAAGCGGATCGAGATGAATTGGCAACACCTATGGCACTACACTCGAATGAGCTTTTATCACCGCGCGCTCGAGGCTTTCACGGAGGCCGTGGGACCTGACAGGATCCTTATCCTGTTTCAGGAGGAGTTAAAGCAAGCTCCGGACGTAGTTCTCCAACGAACATTCCACTTTCTCGGCGTCGACGACACGGTGCGAATCGAGCCGATCACGGTGAACGTTTCGGGTAAGGAACGACGCCCCATTATTCAGAAGGTCATTCGCAACCTGGGTTCTGCTCCATTACTTAAGGACATCACCGATCGAATCGTCCCCTACCGAGTGCGAGAAAGGGTCCGCAGCTCGAATCTCGAGCAGGCAACGATGAGTCACAGCGCTCAAGAGCGGCTAGACGAGACGTTCAGAGACGACATCCCGGCTCTTCGCAATCTGATGCGATCTCGCTTCAGCGCTGAGCCAAAGTCGCTGCCTGAGTGGCTGTCTTCAGCATCACCGTGAATCAATTGGAAGCGGCCGCAGAGATGCATATCCCGCTTGTCCAGCGCGGCGATGCTCCAAATATCGACTTGCGAGCGCTAGTGGCACGATCCATGTCGCGATCCTGATGGGCGTCTGGGCGGTAATTCCCAACGGGAATACGACGAGAGCCAAAATGGTCAGCATCGCGAAGTTCCAGGAATGGAACGGCAGGCGCGCAGCCGCACGCGTCAAAGAAAGATAGATCGCGCCGGCGAGCCCGCCGGCCAGAGCGATCCCCAGCCTGCCGAACGCCAAGTACCACTCCCCAGCCGCACCAACGGGCCACCCATTGATGATCCCGGGCTGGTAGACCTGTCGAAACCAACTTCCGACAGAAACAACCAGTGGTTTTGTCGGCCAAAGTAAACGCGGCACTATTGCGCCTACCCCATTCACCAAGTCTTCGGGCCCGCGGTACGGGTATTGGCTCGGCCAATCACGTTCGGCGAGGAGGAACGCATCGAACTGAACTGAATCCAAGGCCACGGAGACTTTTCTTACGGGCGTTTCACCGGCAAGTGGTCTCAACACTTCGCCAGTTAACAGCGTGTCCCGGACGAGTCTTAGTCCAACTATTGAAACGACCAAGCAAATCACCAGAAGGACGAGAGCCTTGTGCCTTCGATTCCTGCCACTACGCGCGGCCCGAGGGGCAGCTACAAAGAGACCGCCGAAGAAAGTCAATAAGCACAGGATCGCGACGCTGCGACTACCCCAGAGGAACACGAATGTCGCATTTGCGATCGTCGCCGCGAATGCTGTGGTGATCAGCTTGCGGCCGCCTCGCGTCCCTCGCGATCCGATTGCATCGATGAGCAGGACAGTGGAAACAACCGCCCCTATTGCGGGCACGGCGCGCAGAAGAGGTAGGCCGGCGAAGTCCTTATTGACCTTTAGGGCCCGAATCATCCCGACCGGTCCGCCGAACTTAGCGGCGAGTGCAATCGTGATCACCGTCGACGCAGTCGTTAGCCAGCGAACCAACGAGACGAGCCGAGACCGACGAGGTGCTTCTTCGAGGACAGCGAACCACGAACTCTTCAAGGTGCTCAATCTGGACGCGATCTCCGTTCCGCCTATGAAGGCGACTAAGAACAACGACAGATCGAGCGACGTCCGCTTCAGCAATGCCACAACATCGGAACCAACGAAGAGATAGTCCGGGTAGGGCGAATCGAATCCAAGCGCTATAACGATGTCGCGAAAGAGATATGTCAAGACGAACAAGTAGCAGAACAACGCCACAGGATCCAACAGCGACGTCGAGTACCTACGATAGATAAATAGCAAGAGAGCAAGTGGAATGGCTGAGTAGGCCATCGCGGTGGTTATCACGATCTCGGGTCAGCCCCTATCTCGAGCGCACGCCGGCGACCGCCCGTTGATCGCTGATCAAAGCGCCGTCCAGCACTCAGATCGTCGAGCTGGGAATATCGGCTCGAATTCAACCTGACGATCAATCAGGACACGAAACGCGCTCGAAAACGGGTCGTAGTAAACCTGATTCATGCTCGCCGTTCTCTCCGCTCAGCGTGACACTTGGCCGACTCGTAGGCATCGAGGAGTTGCTTCAGGCTCTTCTCGCGTGAGTAGTTGCGGTCATACTCATCGCGAGCATTCTGCCCCATCTCAGTCGCGACACTACGGTTCTGCAATGCGCGTCGCAAGATATTGGCCAACGACTCGGCATTGCCGCTCTCGAAATGGAAGCCCGTCACGTTTGGACGAATCAATTCAGAGAAGTTCCCGACGTCACTCGCGATGATCGGTACTCCACACGAAAAAGCCTCTGCGATCACAACAGGGTGCCCCTCGTACCATTCGGACGGAAACGCGAGGTAAAGAGCGTTTGCGAGGAGCTCGAGGGCCTCTCGTTCGT
>JALZGD010000310.1:1272-2573 GCA_030861205.1 Actinomycetota bacterium | reverse complement strand
CCGAGCTCGAGTGGGGGCCCCGTCGCGGACAGTTTCTTCGAGCAGAGGATCGCGTTCGACTCGGGTCGCCCCGTCACGAAACCCAACGACGAAAGCGTTCGTTGGTCACGTCGCGCCGCTTGCTGCTCCCTGGACGCCACCTTGGCGGTGTCGTCCGGTATCGCTACAGAATGTGGGTTCAACTTCCGGAGAGGCTGCGTGTGGAAGTTTGCATCTGGTTTCCGAATCGTTGTCGGAGACGAAGGATCGTTCTGGAACATGAAGTCGTTGTAGATCTTCTTCCCCAGCTTTTTTCCGTCGTGCTCGACGAGCGACCGGTAGTACGCAGCATTCGTAAGTTCGTCGCCCTCTGTTTCGCCGAAGACCCTTAGCTGGATTATCGCTATGTAAAGGGTGTCTTCAGGGGTCCACGGGTCCATCCCGCCGGGGCAATGCGCCGTCGAGCCCGCGTTGTACTCGACCGGGCAGTTCTGTGGGGACTGAGTCAAAGAGTCCATGTACGCGTTGACGCCGTCCGCGTATGCCTGCAATCCGCGCTGGACCGTCTTGCCGACAGCGCCGAACTTGTTGTCGAAGTCGTCGTACATCTTCTTGACTTCGTCCGCGGTGTACCCCTGCTGGCGCGTGTCCTCATCCCTCTTCAGATATGCACCGTTCTTGCCGGCGCCGAGGAACGAAGCAAGGGTGCCCTCGGCGGCGTGCCGGAAGACATCCATCTCGAAGAGCCTGTCCTCTGCCGTCACGTAACCGAGGCCGAAAGTCGCGTGATCGATCGTGTCTCCGTAGACGTGAGGTATCCCCCACGAATCGCGATAGACGGTGACGCCGTCGGTTGGTGTCTCGGTGGCGGTGACCTGGTCCGGGCCGAACGCCATCGAGTGCCAGTACTGCTTCAGATCGGAGGCCTTCAACGCGCCCGTCTTGTTGGCCAGCGCGGCGTACAGCGCGAGTTGATCCTGGTAGTTGTCGCCGTAGTTGCCCGACGCGAACTCGGCGGGAGTCACCGTGCCGTCCTCACCGGGGGGATCGATCGAATACGCGCGCAGCTCGTCTTTGACCGTCGGGGGCGAATCGGCCGCGTGCGATACCTGAGCTGCGGACGTTGCGATCATGGCGCCGACGAGCACCAACGCGCTCCACTTGCGCATGTGAGCCTCCCGCGATCGATCCCCGATTTGGTTGCCTTGTTACCCGGCATCGTGGAGCGACTAACCCCATTAGCATCCGCGGCATGAGGCAGGGCGAGCACGTTCACGATCGCTACGTACTCGAACGGCAGATCGGCTCGGGTGGCATGGCCG
>JALZGD010000310.1:665-1262 GCA_030861205.1 Actinomycetota bacterium | reverse complement strand
GAGGTGTGGCAAGCGCGTGACCGGCGGCTCGAGCGAGACGTGGCGATCAAGTTCCTAGCGCCGCAACTCGCGCAGGACCCCGAGTTTCTCGTGCGGTTCTTCGCCGAGGCTCAGGGAGTGGCCCGGATCTCCCACCCAAACGTCATACAGGTGCTCGACTTCGGCGAGTTCGAGGATCGGTCGTTCCTCGTGATGGAGCTCGCGACGGGAGGGTCGGTGAAAGACCTCACCGGCGAACCCATCCCACAAGAACGGGCCGCAACGATCGTCACCGACGCGGCGCGCGGAGCGGGGGCCGCGCACGAGTTAGGGATCGTGCACCGCGACATCAAGCCCGGCAACATCCTGCTTGGCGAGGACGGGACCGCGAAACTCGCCGACTTCGGGATCGCGTCGGTAATGGCCGCGGAGAAACTGACCGGCACCGGGCTCACGATCGGCTCGCCTCACTACATCTCGCCCGAGCAAGCCTCGGGCAACGACGCGTCACCACGATCGGACGTGTACTCGTTGGGCGTCGTTCTGTACGAGCTCGTGACCGGCACGCGCCCGTTCGATGCCTCGAACATGACCGCGCTCGCGATAGCCCACGTCGAA
>JALZGD010000310.1:365-655 GCA_030861205.1 Actinomycetota bacterium | reverse complement strand
GGATCCCGAGATGCGTTACCCGGACGGCGCTGCACTGGCCGACGCGCTGACGGGCTCGGTCGCCGGAACCGTCGCGGCCCCCATCCCCCCTCCACCACCAGACGAGACCGCCGCGATAGCAGTCACGTCGCAACCTGCGATCGACGACCGCCCATCACGGGCTCCGTGGATCGCCGCGGCCTCGCTCTTGCTAGCCGGCATCATCGGGATCGCGTTGTGGCTGACGAGCGGTGACAACTCGAACGCTCATGTCCCTGCGGTCACGAAACTGTCGCCATCTGCGACGCCAA
>JALZGD010000310.1:0-355 GCA_030861205.1 Actinomycetota bacterium | reverse complement strand
ACCCATAAGAGGCACCACCGGAAGCACTCCCCGTCGGCGTCTCCATTGCCGAGCACCGGCGGCTCGGCGATCGCGCCCGCGTCGATCGCTCCGACGGCGACCCGCAGCTCGTCACCGCGGCCGCAGCACTCGCGAAGCCCCAAGCCAAAGCCATCGGCACAACACACGTCTCCGAAGCCATCGCCCCACATCACACCGAGCTCCAGCCCGTCTTAGGCAGTCTCCGCTATTGCGCTCGGACCAGCTCGGCGACGATGTCGGCGGCGGGCTTGATCTCCGTGACCGCGTCGACTGACTCGCCCGCGTAGCAGGCCAGCGCCAGCACATCGCCTTCGGCATCGCGATGGGGTGGGAG
>JALZGD010000110.1:6498-7628 GCA_030861205.1 Actinomycetota bacterium | reverse complement strand
ATTCCGTTGGTCGTGGCGTCGAGCCTCGCCGCGGGCGTTCACGTGACGGCATTCGGCAGCGGTCCCCTCTTCACGGTTCCGGCCCACAACTTCGCCGGCCTGGACAAGTTGCCGTTCTACGTCGGCCTCGGCGTGATCAGCGGCGTTGTCGCGATCGTGATCGCGAAGGGGCTGTTCATGATCGAAGAGGGCTTCCGCAAGCTTCCCGTCAGCGACTTCTGGCATCCGGCGATCGGCGCGCTCGGCTTTGCGGTGGTGGGGCTGTTCGTTCCGAGAGCCCTCGGCGTGGGTTACGACCAGATCAGCGCCGTGCTGGCGGGCAAGCTCGCACTCGGCGTCTTGATCGTGCTGGCCGTGGCGAAGCTGGTGGCATGGTGGATCGCACTCGGATCCGGGACGTCCGGCGGAACTCTTGCGCCGATCCTTCTCATCAGTGGAGCGACCGGCGCAGTGATCGGCGATGCCGCTACCCACCTGTTTCCGAACTCGCACCTTTCCCCCGGCGCATTCGCGCTGGTGGCGATGGCGGCGACCTTCGGCGCGGCGACACGAGCTACGTTCACCGCAATCGTCTTTCTCTTCGAGCTAACTCGCGACTACCACGCGATCCTGCCGTTGATGCTCGCAAGCGTCGTTGCCGATCTGATCGCGGCGACCTTCTTAGACGACAGCATCCTCACAGAGAAACTCGCTCGCAGAGGCTTGAGTGTCCATCATGAGTACGAAGTCGACATCATGCGGACGACGAAGGTCCGAGACGTGATGACTCGCGACGTGCAAACCCTGCCCTCGGACGCAACGGTCGGCGATGCCGATCGATTGTTCGCGACGAGAAGCCATACCGCATTCCCGGTCGTAGACGGATCGGGTAGGTGTGTCGGGATCGTCATGCAGCACGACCTCGTCAGCGATGTCGCTGCAGAAGACACCCCGTTGCTGGACATGGTCGGTGGAGACATCCCATGCGTTGCTCCCGACGACCAGCTTGTCATCGCCGTCGAGCGTCTGGTCGAAGAAGAGGTCGACCACCTCGCGGTCGTGGACGCGAACGGAAAGCTCGTCGGCATCATCACGAAATCCGATGTCCTGCGAGCTCGCGCCGAGCGATTCGCTCTGGAACGGGCCGAGCC
>JALZGD010000110.1:5831-6488 GCA_030861205.1 Actinomycetota bacterium | reverse complement strand
TTTGATCAATCGCAGGCAGCGCGTCTCGTAAATCAGTAAGGTTCGCGCCTACCGTTCGACCTCGCAGGCAGGGAAATCCTTTGGACGTGCTGAGAACACCCGAGTCGCGTTTCGCCGGCGTAACCGGATTCGATTACGAGCCTCGTTATGTCGATGTTCGATCCGGCGACGGCCCCCAATTGCGGATGCACTTCGTAGACGAAGGCAGCGGCGGCATCGTGTTGTTGCTGCACGGCGAGCCCTCGTGGAGCTTCCTGTACCGCAAGATGATTCCGGTCTTGACCGCTGCCGGTCTACGAGCGGTGGCTCCCGACCTCATCGGTTTCGGGCGCTCGGACAAGCCGGCATCGCGCGGCGATTACACGTACCAGCGCCACGTGCATTGGATCTCGGCTTTCATCGAGGAGGCGGGACTCGACGACATCACGTTGTTCTGTCAGGACTGGGGCGGGCTGATCGGGCTACGCGTCGCGGCGGAGCATCCGCTGCGATTCAGCAGGATCGTCGCAGCGAACACATTCCTACCGACGGGCGACATCCCGCTAGGCGATGCGTTCTTCAAGTGGCGGGATCACTCTCAGACGATCGAGCGATTCGACGTCGGGTCGATCGTGGCGCGCGGCTGTTCGCAAGGGCTCGATGAAGATGCCGTAGCCG
>JALZGD010000110.1:5280-5773 GCA_030861205.1 Actinomycetota bacterium | reverse complement strand
CTCGTTCCGGCCAGTCCGGACGATCCGGCAGCGCCGGCGAACCGGGCGGCGTGGGATGCGCTCACTAAATGGGAGAAGCCTTTCCTCACGATCTTCGGAGCGGACGATCCGATCACGCGCGGCGCTGATCGGTTCCTGCAAGCCGCAGTGCCCGGCGCGCAAGGTCACGATCACCGGGTGCTCGAGGGGGCCGGGCATTTCCTTCAAGAAGAGAAAGGGGAAGAGATCGCTTCGTTGGTCGTCGAATTCATCTCTAACACGCAACACGTTGTAGGTAAGGCAGGCTAAGAGCAGTCGAAAGGAGCAGCAGATGGCAGATCAGATGGACCCGACCGCGGTCTCACCCGAGGAGTTCGCGGGCCTGGTCAAGAGCGCCACAGACGAGCAGATCGCGGAAGTGATCCACGCGGTCGGAACGGGGGCAACGCTCGATCGGATCTTCGAGGGTTTTCAGGAGCGATTCAATCCGGAAAAGGCCGAGGGCGTCGACGCC
>JALZGD010000110.1:0-5270 GCA_030861205.1 Actinomycetota bacterium | reverse complement strand
GAAGTGCAGTTCGTCGTCAAAGACGACGGCGAGGATTTTCCGTACATCGTCGCCGTCAAGGACAAGACCTGTCAGACGCGGTCCGGCACTTCCGACAACCCGAAGACCACGATCACGACCGACCTAGTGTCTTTCACGAAGCTCGTGACCGGCAACGCTCAGGGCGTTCAACTGTTCATGACGGGCAAACTCAAGGTCTCTGGCGACCTGATGTTCTCGCAACGCGTGATGACGTTGTTCGATCCACCGAAGGCGGCTTGATCGGCCGCACGGAAGTCGAGTGAGTGACAACCCAGCCAGAGAGGTTCTCGATCTCTCCGGCGCGGACGCGTCGCTCACCGCTATCGAGACGGCGCAGGAAGCCGGTGTCGATCTAGAGATCGCGCGGCGGATCTGGCGCGCCCTGGGTTTCCCGGACGTCGACGACAACGTGAAAGCGTTCGGCACGGACGACGTCAGTGCGCTTCACGTGACCAAACAGATCCTCGATTCGGGCTGGCCGGTCGAAGAGATCCTTTCGATATCGCGCGTCTACGGTCAGTCGATCTCCCGGATCGCCGACGCCGAGACGCGCGGCTTCACGACGGTGTTCCTACAACCGCAAACCGGCGACGGAGCGACGATCGAGGATCTCGCGGTCCGCTTGGCCCCGGGCATCTTTCGGATGCTGGACCTTTCCGCAACACTGCTCGACTACCTTCATCGAAAGCACTTATCAGTAGCGATAGAAGGCGTGGTCTCGTCTTCCGGCGGCGCGACCGAGGTCATGTCGGCTGGGTTCGTCGACATCGTCGGGTTCTCGCAACTGTCCGAAGAGCTCCACGGAGGGGACCTCGGCGACGACTTGTCGTTGTTCGACGACATCGCGATCAGCGCGTGTGCCGAAGCCGGCGCTCGGCTCGTAAAGCTCGTGGGTGATGCCGCGATGTTCGTCTCTTCCGACCCCGCTGCTGCGATCGAAGCAGCGCTCGAGATCCTCGAACAGGTCGAGGAGTGCGACAAGCTACCGGTCGCTCGTGCCGGGGTCGACCACGGCGAAGTCGTCCCGAAGGACGGTGATTACTTCGGGCGGCCCGTGAACGTCGCTGCGCGCATGACGGCGTTCGCCCGGCCCGGTTCCCTCGTCACATCACGGGCCGCGCTCGATGCCGCAGGCGACACGCGTCTCGCCGTCTCGCGGGTCGGCACGCGAAAGCTGAAGGGCGTGGGGCCGGTGGAGCTCTTCCGCGTACGGCGCGCGGCTACCGAAGCTGAAACGTCAGGCGACCTCGCTCGTTGAGCACGTCCTGTACCGGCCACAAGACCCGGTAGATCACCCCGCATTGCGGCGCGGTCAGTTCAAAGCGAGACCGCGAGTCCAAACCGTCCGACGCGATCGTTCGCCACCGTTGGTTCTGTCTTCTTTGCAACAGCACGACCTCGTGCGATCGGACGGGCTGGACCCAGCCGCGGATCCCTTGCGGCGAGCGGCATCGAGCTATGTCGCGAACATGGATGCGAGCACGCACAAGCACGTAGCGTGGTTGGCTCGGCGGCCCGGCACAATCCTCCGTCCGCACGAACGCTCGATAGGACGCGTTGTATCGACCCGCAGTGGAATAGCTCCACGACTGGTCTGTGCCGGCAATGACCTGAGCGATGTCGGAATACCTGTTGGAGTCGACGGTTTTCCGCTGCACGGTGACCGTGTACGGCGGAAAGCAGGCGCTCTCGGCCCTGATGGACCCCGAGAGATGCAGTGGCGATCCCGCTCGCACGATGCGGGGACGTGCGTAGGTCGACGTTCGTACCTGGCCGAGGATCGTCGGAGTCGGTGAGGCAGAGGTCGTCGGGCCGGCGCCCGGCGATGGCGAGCCACTCCCCGATGACGTTGGAGTGGCTTGGGAGGGCGATGGCGTCGATGATTCGACCGCGAGCGGCGTCGAGCCCGGACGGGCAGACGCACTAACCGCGCCAGCCGTAACCAACGCTCCCAACATCGCCACCAGAACAACTCTCGCAAGCATCGGTCTCCCGTCGCGCGCGGCCGCGAGTAGCGAAACCGCTCTCGCGTCGATACGAGCCGAACTGTAGATGAACGAGCGGAGTTAACGGATCAACGTGACGAGATCGCCCGCAGCCGACTCGGCGATCTCATGAGCATGCTGCACGACGTCGCCGGGTACGTCTGCCACAATCGAAGGATGTCCCTAGGCGAGCTCGTCCTTCGCATCCTTGCGGCCGGTGCGCTTGGAGGCGTGGTGGGGGCGGAGCGCGAATACTCGGGCCAGCAGGCAGGTTTCCGGACGCACATCTTGGTTTCGCTGGGCGCGGCGCTCTTCACGATCGCCGGCGCGTATCCCCCGTCCGCGCTGTTGTCCGGACATGCCGTCGGGTTCGATCCGACGCGCATCGCGGCTCAGGTCGTAACCGGGATCGGTTTCCTCGGCGCCGGCGCGATCGTGCGTCACGGCGTGACCGTCCGTGGGCTCACCACGGCCGCTTCGCTCTGGGTCACCGCTGCGATCGGGATCGCAGTCGGACTCGGCTACTGGACGGCGGCAGCGATCACAGCCGGCGCGACCCTCGCGTCGCTGGTTCTGTTGAAAGGCGTCGAACGGGTGGCGCTGGACCGCGCGGGCCGGGTACGAACGGAGTTGCTGATCGCTACGAGCGCAGACCTACGGCTCGCGGATCTCGCTCAGGGGCTGGAGTGGACCGGAGCGCGTCTTTATTCGCTCAGGTTTCTCGGAAAGAACGACGCAGGGCACAACGAACTGCTCGCGACGATGCTTCTGGGCTCGGGGAAGGTGCGACGAGAGATCGCGGATCAGATCAAGAACATAGAAGGAGTCGAGCGCGTCGACCTCTCGAACTGATCACGGAGGCGCGAAAACGGTGACCTGCTCGCGTCTCCTCCTCAGAAGGAACAAGACACCGAACGAGGCGGCAACCACTATCCCCACGCCGGCGACGACCTCTGAAGGCACGACCGTAAGAACCGCGTAAGCCAGCGCCGCGATGAGCGCCGATCCGGGGATCGTCAGCAGCCACGCGTAGACCACGCGGCCGGTGAGGCCCCAGCGAACGGCCGAGAACCGGCGCGTCGTCCCGACGCCGACGACAGCCCCGGTGATCGTGTGAGTAGTCGATACGGGGATCCCGTAGTGAGCTGTAGTGAACAAGGTCGCGGCCGCTGCGGCTTCGGCCGCGAACCCGTCGCGGGGCTGAAGCTTCGTGATCTTGGATCCCAACGTATGAACGATCCGCCATCCACCCGAGAGCGTTCCGAGGGCGATCGCGGTGTGTGCGGCCAGCACCGTCGCGAGGTTGATAGTGAGCCCTTCCGGGCTGGACGCCGCGTGTGTGTGACCCGCGTCGATGACGAGAACGGCTGCGATGATGCCCATCGTCTTCTGGGCGTCGTTGGCGCCGTGGCCCAGCGAATAAGCGGCGGCCGAAACGAGCTGCAAGCGCCGGAACAACTTATTGACCCCGGACATTGCCGTGCGGCCCCCGTGCGTCACGATCTTGCCGATGAACAACACGATGTTCATGAAGACCACGGAAAGGATGAAACCTGCGACGGGCGAGATCACGATGAACAGCGCGATCTTGGTTATCCCGGAGCTCACCAGCATCCCCGAGCCCTTGTAAGCGAGCGCGGCACCGATGAGCCCTCCGGCCAGCGCATGCGACGACGACGTCGGAAGACCGAAGTACCACGTAGCGAGGTCGAACGCGATGGCGCCGATCAGCGCCGCCAGGATCACGTTGAAGCCGTCCTGGCGAGTAACTATCTGCGATAGATCGATGATGCCGGCACCGACGGTCTTGGCGACGGCCGTCTTGAAGATGAGGAATGCAACGAAGTTCCAGAACGCGGCCCAGACGACGGCAACGCGCGGTGACAAGACTCTTGTCGAAACCACCGTAGCGATCGAGTTCGCCGCATCGTGGAACCCGTTCACATAGTCGAAGGACAGCGCCACCAAGATGATGACGCCGGCAGCGAAGGAAAAAGGCATCAGCCCTGCTTCAGAAAGATGCTCTCGATCGTGTTCGCGACGTCCTCTAGGCGATCGATGCCCTGCTCGATCTCTTCGATGACCTCTTTGTATTTCAGGACGTCCATCGCTTTGTAGTCGCCCGAGAAGAGCTCGGCGATCGTCCTTCTATACGAGCGGTCACCCTCGTTCTCGAGACGGTTGATCTCCACCCAGTACTCGTCGAGGTTCTTCATCTTGCGGAGACCCGGCATCGCCTCAGATGTTTTCCTCGCGGCTTGGGCGAGCGTGTCCGCTTGCGACACGATCTGCGGAAGAGGTGACTCGATGCCATAGAGCTGCAGGTCTTCGGCGGCCGCCTCGATGTGATCCAGCACGTCGTCGAGGCTCGAAGCGAGCAAGTGGATGTCCTCGCGGTCGAAAGGCGTGATGAAGGTCGTATTGAGCCTGCGGATGATCTCGTGCGTGATCTCGTCACCCTCGTGCTCGGTATCGAGAACCCGCCCGGTCTTTCGATCGACGTCGGAATAGTTCTGCAGCAGCTCGAGCAGCTCTTCGGCCCCCTGGCTGACTTTCGCGGCCATCTGCTCGAAGAGGTCGAAGAAGGACGCCTCCGCGGAAACCACTCTCAAGCGCACGCAACTCTCCCTGTCTTATGGACGGCCGCAGGATAACGCGCGCTGCCTCAAGAAAGCGGATCGGCCAGCGTCGTCCCGAGCCAGGTGCGCAGGTCCCGCAAGAACGCAGGATCGATCGTGTGATCCATCGGAGATTCGCGAAAAAGCACCTGTGCTCCCGCAGCTCCCAGCTGCTCGGCGGCACGCCTCGACCACTCCACGCCGATGATCGGATCGAACGTCCCGTGGCCTATCGCGACGGGCAGCCCGTCGAGTCCATCCGACGCAATCGTCAGGCCTTCGACGGTTGGGATGAATCCCGATAGGGGCATCAACCCGGCCGGGCGAGGTCGCTCGTTGCCGAGAGCGAGCGCGTACGACATCACCGCACCTTGGCTGAAACCGCCCACAACGACACGCTCGAATCCGATGTCGAGCTTAGAAAGGACACCGTCGAGCCATTCGCTTGCCGATTCGAACGTCGGCCAGAACGTCACCGGATCCGGGTAGCCCAGTTCCCTGATGACATACCAGTGCGCCCCCATGGGCGGAAGCTCGAGGGGGCCGCGCGGGGCCAGCCCCACTAGACGCCGTTGCGGGTCGAGGACATCGAACAACGGAAACAGATCGTTCTCGTCCGCCCCTCGTCCATGGAGCAGCACCAGTG
>JALZGD010000309.1:1918-2585 GCA_030861205.1 Actinomycetota bacterium | reverse complement strand
GAAGGGGGCCGTGTTCGCGCTTGATAGCCTCGATCCGATGCCGGACTTCGTGTGGGAACCGACCTCGGAATACATCGATAATGCGAACGTCACGCGTCTGATGCGACGCGTTGGCATCGACGACTACCGAGAGCTGGTTGCGTGGTCGACCGAAGACGTCGGCCGATTCTGGAACGAAGTCGTCGCGGATCTCGGCATTGATTTCTTCGAACCGTACGAGCAGATCCTCGATGAATCGAAAGGCCCCCGATGGCCGCGTTGGTTCGTCGGGGGCCGCATCAACCTTGCCTACAACTGTGTCGACCGGCACGCGGCGAACGCAGCCACTACTGCGGCGATCCTGTGGGAAGGGGAGGACGGCGACGTTCGAACGCTGTCGTACGGAGAGCTCGCTCGTTCGGTAGCCGCCGTCGCTGCCGGGCTTCAGTCGCTCGGTGTCGCAGAAGGCGACGCGGTAGGCGTTTATATGCCGATGGTTCCCGAGGCCGTGATCGCAGCGTACGCGTGCGCTCGGATCGGAGCGATCTACCTGCCGATCTTCTCGGGATTCGGGGCACCGGCGATCGCCACGAGGTTGAATGATGCCTCCGCCAAAGTGCTGGTGACGGCCGACGCATTCTGGCGTCGCGGACACAAGGTCGCGATGAAACACGTCGCCGATCAGGCT
>JALZGD010000309.1:1423-1811 GCA_030861205.1 Actinomycetota bacterium | reverse complement strand
GCGTTTTCCAGACGATGAGGTGGTCGCCGGTGAAAAAGACGTCGAGTGGACGAGCCTCATGCGCGTTAGCGAAGGCGAGCCCGCGCCTCTCGATGCGGAAGCTCCTTTCATGATCGCTTACACATCGGGAACAACCGGGCAACCCAAGGGATCGGTGCACGTCCACGGCGGCTTCCTCGTGAAGATCGCATCCGAGGTCGCGTATCAGTTCGATGTCAAACCAGGCGACGTTCTCTATTGGGTGACGGACATGGGCTGGATCATGGGGCCTCTCGAGATGGTGGGCACGCATGCTGCGGGGGCAACCGTGTTCATGTACGAAGGGGCGCCGAATCATCCGCGCGCCGACCGGTTGTGGGAGATGTGCGAACGACACGGAGTCTCGATC
>JALZGD010000309.1:0-1368 GCA_030861205.1 Actinomycetota bacterium | reverse complement strand
GCGTCTCGCCGACCCTGATCCGAGCGTTGATGGCTTCGGGCGACGAGATGGTGATGAACCATGATCTGTCCAAGCTTCGGATCCTTGGTTCGACCGGCGAGCCGTGGAATCCAGAGCCGTATCGGTGGTTGTCCGACGTAGTCGGTAAAGGGCGTATCCCGATCATCAACGTGTCGGGCGGCACGGAGATCGGCGCGTGCTTCCTGGGGCAGGCCCCCGTCATCCCCACGAAGTCGTGTTCGTTGGGCACGCCCGCGCTTGGCATGGCGATGGATGTCTACGACCACGACGGTCGGCCGGTGCGGGGTGAAGTAGGAGAGCTCGTCTGCACGAAACCGTGGCCCGCGCAAACCCGCGGTTTCTGGGGAAACGAGCAGAGGTACATCGACACGTATTGGTCACGCTGGCCCGACGTCTGGGTCCACGGCGACTGGGCATCGATAGACGAAGACGGATATTGGTTTCTGCACGGACGGTCCGACGACACGTTGAACATCGCAGGGAAGCGGATCGGTCCAGCGGAATTCGAATCGGCGGCCGTCGATCACCCATCGGTGATCGAGTGCGCGGCGATCGGCGTACCAGACGACATCAAGGGGACCGCCGTGTGGTGCTTCTGCATCCTGCGACCCGACGCCGTTCCGTCAGGCGAGCTCGCGGCAGAGGTTGCAGCAACGATCGCCGGCGAGCTCGGTAAGGCGTTTGCGCCCTCGGAGATCAAGTTCGTCGAGGAGCTGCCGAAGACACGCTCCGCGAAGATCCTGCGCCGGGCCGTTCGCGCGACGGTCCTTGGAGAAGATCCCGGAGACATGTCGTCTCTCGAGAATCCCAGCGCCCTGGAGGCGATCAAGAAGTCGCTTAGATGATGGTCGCTTCACTGTTCCGGACTGCGAGATGACCGTCTTTTTTCTCGTTCGGCATGCAGTGACCAGCCATACGGGACACAAGCTAACCGGCTGGCTTCCGGACGTCCATCTGACCGACGAGGGCCGAGAACAAGCGGAGGCGACCGCGCAGGCACTGAGGGGCGTCCACTTCGAAGGCATCTTCTCGAGTCCCATAGATCGAACGCTCGAAACGGCCCGGATCGTTGCGGCTCCGCACAAGCTGCGGGTCTCGGTGCGCAAGAGTCTCGGTGAGGTGGAGTACGGGAGGTGGACCGACCGACCTCTGAAGTCTCTGATGAGAACTCGGTTGTGGCGAACCGTTCAGTCATGGCCGTCGGGGGCGACGTTCCCCGATGGCGAATCGTTGCGCGAGGTGCAGAACCGAGCGATCGATGAGATCGAGACCATCCGGGCCGGTCACAGGGGGCCGGTATGTGTCGTGAGCCACGGTGATGTGATCAAACTGATAACGGCGCATTAC
>JALZGD010000308.1 GCA_030861205.1 Actinomycetota bacterium | reverse complement strand
CCGGGGCACCGTCTCGTAGAAGTGGTACAGGGGATGGGCGCCGAAGGTCAGGAACGAGGCGGGCACAGTCGGCACGATCGACTGGAGGAACAGGTAGAGCATCTTGCCCGGCGGAGACAACCGTTTGAGCTCGGGTAGCGGATCGATGACGGGCCACCACATGATCAAAGAAGTAACGACGAGGACCACGTGCAGCAAGAAGTGCACCACGTGATGTTCGAGTGCCGCGTTCACAAGCGCGGGCCAGTGCGTCAGCACGATCATCACGTTGAAGATGACGAGCGCGGCGAACGGCCGCGTCACGGCGCGGACCAGTCGGAAGAACCAACGCGGCGCCAAGATCGTCCGCAAGAGCCACACGGGAAGCCCGAGGAGCAGTAACGGGGCGGCGATCAGAGAGAACATCGTGTGCTGGACCATGTGCACAGAGAACAAGTAATGCTCGGCTACGTCGTGGATCGGCCAGTCCGCACCGAGCCACAAGATGGCGACGCCTGAAACCCAACAGACCTTCTGGCGCGTGGTGACGATGAGCTCGCCGGCAGGAACTTTCTTGGGTCCGAGGAACGCGATCGCTGCGACGTAGCCGGCGAGCAGGGCGACCGTCAATGCCCAAACATCGGGGTGCGCATGCCACGCCAGCGCCTGCGCGGTTGATACCGCTGCGGTCATGAACTTCCGACTGGGGCCGGACCGCCGAGGGCCGTGAAAAAGATCACCAAGACAACGGCAAACACTGCAAAGGCCAGGACGACTCCCGTTACGAACAGTCTTCTAAACATCAGCGAATCGAATCTAAGGTGCATGAACCACAGAACAACCAACGAGAACTTCAAGATCGACAGGACGATCAGCATCGGGACGAGAACGCTCTTCAAAGAAGAGACGTAATAGATCGCGACTTCTATGCCCGTGATGATCGCGAGCACCACCGCGACCCCGACGTATTGGCGGGGGCCGGGATGGTGAGAGAGCTCTACTTGCTCTAGTGGTGCTTCTGCTGACACGTCGGCCTCCTAGTGCGTCGGTATCAGGTACACGACGGTGAAGATGACGATCCAGACGATGTCGACGAAGTGCCAGTAGAGGCCTACCAGCTCGACCTTCCGCGCTCCATCGGGCCCAAGCTTTCCTGCAACGTCCATGCTGAACAACGAAAGAAGCATCAGGATCCCGGCGGTGACGTGCGCGCCGTGGAATCCGGTCAGCATGAAGAACGAGCTCCCGAACGTGCTCGTCGAAAGTTTCAGACCGCTGTCGACGAACGACGTGAATTCGAAGACCTGGCCTCCAATGAACACCATTCCCAAGAAAGCGGTGGCGAGGACCCACACGCGGAATCCTCGATGGTCGCCCCTCTGGATCGAAGCGAGAGCGAGCACCATCGTGAGACTCGACATCAACAAGACGAACGAGCTCACCGACGTGTAGGGAATGTTGTAGATCTCGTGCGGCGTCGGTCCGGCTACGACGCGGTTGCGGTAGAGCAGGTATGTCGTGATCATCGAGCCGAAGAAGAGACACTCGGATCCGAGGAATCCCCAGATCGCGAGCTTCGCGTTGTCGATACCGGTGCTGGTATGCGGCTCGGTTGTGGAAAGAGGGGTCAGCCCCTCGGCGGATGCGCTCATTCGTCGGCCGCCGAAGGCTCGAGGACCCACCCGAAGAACCCAAGTAGCGCGACCACCGCGCCGACCAAGATCAAACCGACCGACGCGATCTCGTTCGGCGGCGCCGATGGTGCCGCGAGGTTCGCCGGCTGCAAGCTAACGACTCCGTAAGCCATCAGCGGGGCGCCAAGCGAAGCAACGATGGGGAAGTACGAGGGCGACGGCATGTGGATGTGCTCGTCGTGAGCCTCATGAGTCTCAGCGTCGGCCCCTCCGGCGAGGATCGGCGTCGGCATCCCTTCAGGACTGATGACGTACTTACGGTGCCAGAAGTCGTCGCGAGCCTTTACGAGCGGGATCGTGGCGAAGTTGAAGTCGGGCGGGGGCGACGGGATCGTCCACTCGAGCGTCCGACCATCCCACGGGTCGGCACCCGCTTCTTGCTGGCGCGACCTACTGACGACGACGTTCACGATGAAGATCGCGATCGACAACGCGATCGTGAAAGCGCCGATCGTCGAGACCATGTTCCAGAAATCCCAACCCATGTTCGCGGGATAGGTGTGGATACGACGCGGCATCCCTTCGAGGCCGAGCAAGTGGAAGGGTCCGAACGTCAGGTTGAACCCGATGAACATCAGCCAGAAGTGCAGCTTGCCCAAACCCTCGCGCAACAGCCAACCCGTCGCTTTCGGCAGCCAGTAGTAGATCGCCGCGAACAATCCGAACATCGCACCGCCGAACAGCACGTAATGGAAGTGAGCAACGATGTAATAGGTATCGGTCTGCTCCCAGTCGGACGGGACGATCGCGTGCGTCACGCCTGAGAGACCGCCGATCACAAACATCGCTAGGAACCCGAGAGCGAACAGCATCGGCGTTCGGAAATGGAGATCGCCTTTCCAGATCGTTCCTAACCAGTTGAAGATCTTCACCCCCGTCGGCACGGCGATGAACATCGTGGACAGAGCGAAAGCGGA
>JALZGD010000307.1 GCA_030861205.1 Actinomycetota bacterium | reverse complement strand
CATCCGATCTGCGCTCAACGTCTGCTTCTCGCCGTCTTTCTCGATCTCGACGTCGATGCCGCTATCGGTCGGCGCCGCTCCCGTAACCGAAACGCCCAGATGGAACTTGATGCCTCGCTTCTGCAGCAGCTTCGCCAGCGCTTCCGAGATGTCGTCGTCTTCCAGCGGCGCGATCTTCGGCAGCATCTCGACGACGTCGACTTTCGCCCCGAAACTGCGGTAGACGCTGGCGAACTCGAGACCTATGTAATTGCCGCCAACGATGACGATCGACGATGGGATGTCCTGAGCGACCAGGCCGTAGTTCGAGTTGTGGACCTTGTCTCCGTCGGCCTTGATGAAAGGCAGATCGCGCGGGTACGAGCCGGTCGCAAGGATCAGCCCCTTTCCCGCGGACAGACGTCGCGTGCCGTCTTTGGTCTCGACGGCTACCGTCCTGTTGTCGACGAGCTTCCCGACGCCATCGACCAACTCGATCTTGTGTCGTTTAACGAGCCCGGACAGGCCTTTGTACATGCGACCGACGACCGAGTCCTTGAAGCTGAGGACCTTTCCCCAGTCGACCTCGGGCTCGCCGACAATCAGGCCGAACTCACCGGCCCCCGAGATCTCGTCGACGAGGTCGGCCGAGTGCAGCAAGGCCTTCGTTGGGATGCATCCGCGGTGGAGGCACGTCCCGCCTACTTTGTCCTTCTCGACCATCGCGACCGAGAGGCCAAGCTCGACGGCCCGGAACGCAGCTGAATAACCGGCGTTCCCACCTCCGAGGATCACTACATCGAAAGCGTCGCCCGCCTCTGCCACGTCCGTACCTCCCGATAACCGGCTCTCGTCTAGAGAGCTCGACCCTATCGCCTGGGTTCCCGCTCGATGCCCGGCAACTTGCCTAGCGTTCATAGGATGAGCCCATGAAAGGTGATCGGGTCGAAGTCGTCGTGGACATCGGCGACGGCACGAAGACCTACGAGATCGTCGCGACGAAGGCCGGTCGCCGGGTCGAGATCTCGAACGTCCGTGGGACGGTCGAGGTGTCGGAGGTGACTCGCACAGGCGTGATCGTGCGCAGCGGACGGTTCATGGCCACCCGCGTCGTCGCCGTGATCGAGCACCCCGCGGAGGACGAGGAGCGGCCGCCGTCTCGAAAGCGCTCTCGGAACCAGGCATCTCTCCTCTAGTTCCGCGTTTAGCGCGTGA
Organism: Actinomycetota bacterium; assembly: GCA_030861205.1. Classification (GTDB taxonomy): domain Bacteria; phylum Actinomycetota; class CADDZG01; order CADDZG01; family WHSQ01; genus JALZGD01. The sequence continues at coordinate 1,397 of JALZGD010000307.1, read as the reverse complement.
TCTAGCGCAGCGCGCCGCAATGCTTGCAGTACGGCGAGCTCGGAGCGATCGCCCGGCCGCACTCGCGGCACGTCGCCGGCCCTGCCGCGCCTTCAGTGAACCGTCGCGTCACACCGATCGCTAGAGCGGCGAAGAAAACTGCGAAGACCAGGATGACGATCGTCGTCGAATCGAACCCGTTTGCCAGGCCTCCGGCGATTATCAACAGGATGCCGGCGACGACGATCCCGTAGACGATCTTGATCATCGAGCCCTGCGCCCAAGCCAGTCGAGCAGCGCATCGACAGCTTCCCGCTCGTGTCGAAGCCTGTGCGAAGCACCGGGGATGATCCTCACTTCTACGTCCCGCGCGTTCTTGGCTATGCGCTCGGCGTGATCGACGGGAACGACGTCGTCGTTCGAGCCGTGAACGATCAGTATCGGTATCTCGAGATTCGCTACCGAGCGCTCCGTTTGGACGTCGTTGAACTCCGCAGCCCAGTCCGTTGGATCGTCGAGCACATCCGGCGACAACGGCATGCCCGCGTCGCGTTGCATGAGTGCGACGGCAAACTCCGGCGACTCTGCGAAAGAGACCCACGTTGCGGGTGCCGCCAATAGCGCAAGCCCATCGGCAGCAGTTCCGCGCGCGATCGCTTCCGCAGCAACCGCGCCGCCCGCAGAGGAACCGACGAGGATCGAGCGTTTCGGGCCGAGATCGCGAACCACCTCACAGATAGCCGCGGCATCGCGGACCCATCCTTCGATCGAGAAGTAGCCCTGAGTGCCCCGGACCCCACGGAAGTCCGCCCACGCCGTGCACCATCCGTGCGTTGCGATCGTGCGAGCGAAATCGCGATATGTCGCGGCCCCCGGAGCGTCCGGCTTGACGGACGGGATCCCGTGGAAAAGGACGACCGTCCCTTTCGGTTCGTCGACCCGCCACGCCCCAACGCTAAGCGCATTGCCGTCGCACGTTGCGACCAAAGAAAGCTCCTGCATCACAACTCCCGCAGTAACAGCAACGTTTGCTTCGCCTCGGTGATAACCCGGTAACCGGTACTGCCCGTATACCAAGCATCGAACCCCGTGCGCGCGTGGGTGCTCAGAACGATCAGCTCTGCATGCTGCTCGGTCGCTTCTTTGAGGATCGCTTCCGCCGGCTCATCGGCTCGCGTCGCTAGCTCGGTGCGGACGCCGGCTTCCTGCAGCGTGCGTGCATATGCACTGAGCGCTTCCGTTGCATCGTCGCGTTCCATCTTGAGCTGGGCCGAGGCCGCGCTCGGAAGCAGTCGAGCCGCTGGGGTCGACTTGCGCGCTCCGGCAAGCGACGGCACGACCGTCAGTAGATCGGCCGTCGCGTCGAACGAAAGACACAGTCGTCTCGCCGTCGACAGAGCAGTCCCCGAGTCGTGATG
>JALZGD010000109.1 GCA_030861205.1 Actinomycetota bacterium | reverse complement strand
CCGCAGTCACGGGATATCTCACGGTCGCCGAATTGGGCGACCCTTCGCCTTCCCTACCGGTGGTTTTGCTGAACTGTGTCGTTTTCGGATTGGCGGCCACCGTTGCCGGTCTTCTCGCGCGCGAGCTTCGACAGCACTACCGGGCGGAACAGGCCGAGCACCGCGTCGCGACCGCAGTTCGCCATCGCTTGCAGGCGGTCCTCGATGCGGTCGACGAGGCGATCATCTTCCGAACCAGAGAAGGGATGCTCCGTTTCGTAAACGAGCGCGCTGTCGAGATCTTCGGGCTCGACAGAGGCGAGTTCATCGGCGGACCCGCGGTGCAGCTACTCAGGACGATCGCACGGCAGACGGAAGACCCCGAAGGATTCATGGAGGCATACCAAGACCTCCGAGACGACCCCGCGCGTGAGCTGAGGCTCGACATCGAGCAGATCATCCCCGCTCGTCGAGAGCTCCGCGTCTACTCGGGTCCGACGTTCGACGAAAGCGGGGCATTGGTCGGCCGCATCGACGTCTTTACCGACATCACGCAAGCGGTCCGCCACGCGGCCGAGATCGAACGCCTTTACGAAGAGACGCGCAAGATCGCCGAGAGCTTCCAGCGCGCGCTCCTGCCGGAAACCACCCCAAAGCTCCCGCGCGTCAGTCTCGTTGCACACTATGTGCCGGCATCAGCGCCGCGAGCGGTGTGCGGCGATTTCTACGATTTCGTGCCGATGGCGGACGGACGCGTCGCGCTCGTTATCGGAGACGTCTGCGGACTGGGTCCGGCGGCAGCCAACGATGCCGCTCTCAGCCGCTATTCGCTCCGATCCTTTGCGGCCGAAGAGGCGGATCCGGGAGCCCTCCTCGAGCGGATGAACGGTCACGTCTTCATGCAGAGCCGCTCGGAGCGTTTCGTGCGGATGCTCGTCGCGGTGCTCGACCCGGAACGCGCGACGATCTCTTATGCGAACGCGGGGCATGTGCCTCCGATCCTGTACAGGAGTCAGCAGCAAACGACCGAATGGATGTCACAAGGTGGTCTCGCCCTTGGTGTCGAGCGCGACACCGACTACAAGGCAGACCGGATAGATCTCGAGCCCGGCGACATGCTCGTTTGCTATACGGACGGTGTTACCGAAGCGCCGCGACGCGGGCTGCCGTTTGGCCAAGCGAAGCTTGCCGATCTCGTCCGCGACTACGGCGTCGGGACGCCCGGTGAGCTCGTCCAAGCGGTTCGTCGAAGTGTCGACTCGTGGACGGACGGTTCGTTGCGCGACGATCTCGCGCTCCTGGTATGCCAGGTCGTTCCCGATGCGCTCGTCGGCGAACCCGTACGCGAGCTGGTTCTGCCCAACGAGCCTTCGCGGATCGCCGAGATCAGAGATTTCGTCGCAGTCTTCTTGAGCGACCTGAGAGTGCCGGTCGATGTCTCGTTCGAGATCCTGCTCGCGGTCAGTGAGGCGGCGGCAAACGCGGCTCGTTACGGACGGAACCAACAAGGGCGGAGCGAAGTGCGGGTTCGATGCGTTCTCGAAGGAACATCACTGACCGTCACCGTTGCAGACGACGGCCCCGGTTTCGACGTCGAGCGCTACGCGTCGAGCGAGCTGCCCGAGCGGTTCGCGTCCGGGGGCCGTGGCGTCTTCTTGATGCGCGAGCTCACGGACGACATGTCGATCGAGTCGTCGTCATCCGGCACGACGGTCACCTTGACTCGCGCGGTAGTGAGGCTGCCGTCGGCGTCTGCCGGAGCGTCGGAGCGCGCCTAGCGAGGTAAACTTGACCTCTCGGTCAAGAAACCCAGGAGGGAGCTACTCATGGCTCGTGACGCGGTGATCGTCGAGGCCGTCCGCACCCCGCTCGGCAAGCGCAACGGCGCATTGAAGGACTGGCATCCGGTCGACCTGCTGGCGGAGGTACTGAACGAAACCGTCGCTCGCTCGGGGGTCGACCCCGCGTCGGTAGACGACGTCGTGTGTGGATGCGTCTCCCAGATCGGCGAGCAGTCGCTGAACGTGGGACGCAACGCGTGGCTCGCAGCGGGCCTTCCGGAAGAGGTTCCGGCCACCACGGTCGACCGTCAGTGCGGCTCGTCGCAGCAGGCCGCTCACTTCGCGGCGCAAGGCGTTCTGTCGGGAGCGTATGACGTGGCCATCGCATGTGGCGTCGAGTCGATGACCCGCGTGCCGATGGGGTCGAGCGCTCAATCGCAAGGATTTCCGTTCAGCGAGCGACTGATGTCGCGCTACGAGGGTGGATTGGTTCCCCAAGGGATCTCTGCAGAGATCATCTCCGAGCGATGGGAGCTCACGCGCGAGGACGTCGACAAGCTTGGAGCGCGTTCTCACGAGCGTGCCGGCGAAGCTACGGCCTCGGGCGCGTTCAAGAACGAGATCATGCCGATCAAAGTCGAGACCGACTCCGGCCCCCAGGTGTTTGAAGCCGATGAAGGGATCAGGACCCCGAACCTCGAGAAGATGGTGCAGCTGGCGCCTGCCTTCAAGGCCGACGGGATCGTGACGGCAGGGAACTCGTCGCAGATCACTGATGGCGCGGCGGCCGTTCTGATCACAACGCCCGAGAAAGCGAAGGAGCTCGGCCTTGTGCCGCGCGCCCGCTTCGTTCACTTCGCGCTCGCAGGGACGGATCCGATCACGATGCTGACGGGGCCCATCCCTGCAACGCGTAAGGTGCTCGATCGCGCCGGCCTGTCGCTCGACGATATCGACGCCGTCGAGATCAACGAGGCGTTCGCATCCGTCGTCCTTGCGTGGAAGAAAGAGCTCGGTATCGACGACGCGTGGTTCGAGGATCACGTCAACGTTCATGGTGGTGCGATCGCGCTCGGCCACCCCCTCGGTGCCTCTGGGGCGAGATTGATGACGACCCTTCTGAACGTGTTGGAGCAGCGGGGTGGACGCTACGGTCTTCAGACGATGTGCGAGGGCGGCGGGCTCGCCAACGCAACGATCATCGAACGCCTCGGCTAGGAGGCTCCGGCCCTTTGCGGCCTTGAACTAGTCGACCGGGCGAAGAGGCGGCTTTCCTTCACTCGAGACCAGCACCATCGGCTCTCGGCAGTGGGTCGGCGCGCGCCCGGTCGTTGCGACCTCGACCTTTAGCTCGAGCCCGCACATCGTGCACACGTAGTGCAGTTCGCTGGTCGAGACGTTTTCGGCCTCCGGATCGGGCGGGACCTCTCCCGCGGCACGGAAGTAGCTGAGCCCGAGCCATGCGATCACCAGGAACAGCGCGACGGCCACTGCCGATCTGAGGTAACCGAAATAGTGCGCGATCCACACCAGCAAGACAAGCGCTACCGCGCCTACCACCATTCGGCCCCTAGTCACGGCGCGTCACCGCCGCGGGTGCTTAGCGTGGTGAGATTTCCACAACATCGTCCACAGACGTGGATAAACGACATCGTTGTGATTCAGCAGCTAGTGAGGGCCGAGCTATAGGTCAGTGCCACTGCGTGGCCACTACGAAGCTCACCGAGATCAGTCCTAGACCGACCCACAGCTGATAGGGCTGGGCGCCGCCGGGCAGCACGCCCAGGTAGTGCGTGATGATCGTTGCCATTCCGATGATCAGGAGGAGAAAGAACAGAGTGCCGACCCACGCCGGCGACTGCTTCGGCTTCGCCTTGGGTGGTGGCTGATGCCGGCGTCGCTTGGATCTGCTCTTGGGCATGCGGGCTCCCGGTCGAGGCACTCGTGGAATGAGTCGAGATGTTACCGAAAGCGGCCGATAACCTGGCTGTAATGGCCTTTCTGCGCGTCTTCGGTAAATCGCTGATATCCATCGGATTCGGTGTGCTCCTGTTCGTCGTGTGGGCTCTGTGGGGGACGGGGTTCTACACCGCCAAGCAGCAGAACCGGCTCGAGAGAGAGTTCGCCAGCCAGCCTGATTTCGTGCAGCCCGCAGTTCATCACAAGGGCGGCGGCTCGAGCCCCTATCGGCGGCCGCCGATCGGATGGGTCGATTCGTTGAAGCCGGGTGATGCGGTCTTTCGGATCAGGATCCCGAAGATCAACCTGAACGAGGGCAAGGGTTTCATGGTCGTCGAGGGCGTAGGCGAGGAGGAGCTGAAGGCCGGCCCGGGGCACTATCCCGCTTGTGACCCGGATCGGGGATTCGTCCCTCCGCTGTGCACGAGCTTTCCCGAAGCTTGGCCGGGCGAAAAGGGTCGCGTCGTCGTGTCGGGGCACCGCACGACATTCCTCGCGCCGTTCTGGGCCATCAACGAGTTGAACAAAGGCGACAAGATCTTTATCGATACGCATTGGGGCGACTTCACTTACGTCGTCACCGATCAACGGGCCGTTTTGCCGACCGATACGTCGATCGTGCGTGAAGACAATGACGACGCCGAGCTGGTCTTGACGACGTGCAATCCGCGGTTCTCCGCGTCTCAACGTCTTGTCACGTTTGCAACTATGGAGACGGATTGATGTCGAGCGAGAACAAGCGTTCGTGGAAATCGCGACTGATCGAGCTCGCCCTGTGGGCCGCTCTATCTGTCGCCGTCGCTGCGCTCATGATCCATTTCGCCGACAAGCTGCTGCCCGGTACGAATTTTTGAGGTCCTGTACCGAAGACGGACGGTAGTCTTCGTCGACCGTGAAAGCCGTCGTAACTGGAGCGTGCGGGTTCATCGGCTCGCACATGGTCGAGGTCCTTGCGCGCGAAGGCCACGATGTCATCGCGTGCGATCTCCCTCAAGCATTGTCGGCTCCCACCGACGACCGAACTCGCTTCCCCGAAGTATGCCGAAGCTCCGGCGCCGAGCTTCGGCCATTGGATCTAACGGACGCATCGACGATCCCGTCCGCGGTCGAGGGGGCCGGGGTCTGCTTCCACGTTGCGGCGGTATTCGATTACATGGCGCCCGAGAGCGTATTGCGTGGCGTCAATGTGGAAGGCACCCGAAGCCTTCTCGAAGTGCTCGTCGAACAAGGCACGTGCCGTCGCGTCGTGAATTGGGGAGCGGGTGGGATCTACGGGCCACCGCGGCCGGAGATCCTTCCGTTCAAGGAAGACACACCTAAGCGGCCGAGCAATCCTTATCTCGCATCGAAGTGGGATCAAGAGCGACTTGCGCACGCGTACCGAGCGCGCGGTCTCGAGGTCACGTCGGTCCGACCGACGTCGCCTTACGGTCCGCGCGCTGCATACGGATCGGGACAGTTGCTGATGGGTTTCGCCGAACGGGCGCACCCCGTCGCTTTCAAGAACATGACGGGCAACATCCCGTTCGTTCACGTTCGCGATCTCTGTGCTGCAGCTCTGCACCTTGCGAGTCATGACGCCGCCGACGGCGAGTCCTACAACGTCTCCGACGACGGTCGCATCGACGCGATCAAGCTCGCACGCATAGTCGCATCAGAGATGGGAACGACGCCGCAGATCCTGCCGCCCATGCCACTTGCCGCAGTACGCAGGATCCTGTCGGGGGCCGCGAGGATGTCGGCGGCGTCGGCGAAGCGGAGGGGCAAGAGGCCGCTTCTCGAATACGACCAGGTCCAATACTTCGGCCGGGACTATCGGTATTCGAGCGAGAAGCTGAAGGCAACAGGCTTCAGGTTCTCGTGGCCCGATCCCGAGCCGGAGCTGCGAGCAACACTGCGTTGGTACCTCGACCATGGTTGGCTGACGCGGCCGGAGGTGTCTGCCGGACGGAAACGGGTCGGGTAGCGTCGGAACGTCGTATTCCGCACTCAGCGGGATCGCAAGGGGGCGATAGAGACCTTCATCATCGATTGGCCCATGCTGATGTTCTTGGGGCTCCTTTTTGGAGCGTTTGCTCCCGCGTCCACATGGTGGAGGAGCAACGCGTTCGCGATGGGGCTGATCGTTGCAGCCGTTTTCACGGCCATCGCTTTCATCTCGTACGCCCTCGCTCCCGATTGGATGTGGATGTATTGGATCGAGCCATCGAAAGCCGCATGGGCTCTTCCCGGGATCGCGCTCGGCTACCTGTCGGTGTTCGTCATGAGCTTCGCCGCAGCGACGGCGTTCCGGCAGCTTGGGAGGGCCGCGCAGATGTCGGCCATCGTTTCCGCGCTGATCGGAGAAGTCGGAATCGTTGCGATCACGTGGGACCGGTATCACCGAGTAGGGACGACGGCGCAGTGGCTCGAAGGACGAGCTCACGAGCTGTTCTCGCTGCACCCCTCAGGTCCGGTTCGTGCCATCGGAGCGATGGGGCCGGTATTTGCGATCGCCTTCGTCGTTTGTCTGGTCATTGCGTGGAGGTCGGTGCGTGCGCCTTTTGCTGATCGATAACTACGACTCTTTCGTCTACAACCTCGCGCAGGCGTTCGGCGCGTTGGAGGCCGATCCCATCGTCGTGAGGAACGACGCATCGGTGGCAGATCTCGAGGCCGTTCAGCCCGACGCGCTCGTCGTATCGCCGGGTCCCGGAACCCCGGACGACGCGGGAGTATCGGTCGACGCGATCAAATCGTTCGCTGGTCGCGTCCCGATCCTCGGCGTCTGTCTCGGGCATCAATGCATCGCCTCGGCTTACGGCGGGCACATCGATCGCGCAGCGGTCGGTCCCGTCCACGGGAAGACTTCGACGATCACGCATTCGGGTGTGGGGTGCTTCTCAGGAGTGCCGTCGCCCATCGTCGCCACGCGCTACCACTCGCTTGCCATCGAAGCACAAGAGGTCCCCGACGTGCTCGAGGTGACCGCTACCAGTGATGATGGAGTCGTCATGGGGGTCCGGCACAAAGAGCTTCCGATCGAAGGCGTGCAGTTCCACCCCGAGTCGGTGCTCTCGGAGGAGGGCCCTCTCTTACTCGAGAACTTCTTGAGATCGGTTCGCTCTACAGCGAACGTTTAGCGGCAATCACGCCGGCATGTGACCGGCGAAGGCGAACAGGAAATGCGGCGCCAACCCGGCGTTGCCGGGCTGCACGAACAGCGTTGCCGAGTCGCCGGGCGAGACGGGTGTGCCGGGCGACGGCGATTGCGCACACACCCGGCCGGGTGGTTGGACGCACGGTGACGAGCCGGTGTAGTCCTGCTGGGTCACCTGGAGCCCGAAATCGTTCTCGAGTTGCGCTTGAGCCGCGTCCGCGTCTTCGCCGACCTCGTTCGGCATCGATCTCGACTCGGGGCCGGTCGACACATCGATCGTGACTGTGTCGCCTTGGCTGGCCGAAGACCCGGCGGGTGGATCCTGCGAGATGACGCGTCCCTCCGGCACTGTGTCACTTGGGTCGTGATGCACCGATGCAGTGAGGCCGGCATCTTCGATCTTTGCGACTGCCTCGTCTTCGGTGTCACCCTGCACGTCCGGCACCTCGATCCCGCTGGAAACGACGAGGTCGACGGATTCTCCACGGGTCGTCGTGGCGTGCGCCCGTGGGAACTGGCTGATCACCGTTCCCTCGGGGACGCTCGAGCTCGGTTGATCGGTGACGTCACCGAGAGTGAGCTTCGCCTGTCTCAACAACTGCTTGGCGTCGTCGAGGGTCTGACCGGTCACGTCGGGGACTTCGACCTGCGCCGCGCCACCCGACACCGTCAACGTCACCGTGTCACCTTCGTGCGCGTCGGCCCCCGCGGCGGGATCCTGCTTCAACACCGTGCCGGTCGGCTCTTGCGAGTTCTTGAACTCGATCGAGGCGTGGAGACCTGCCCGCTTGAGGATGTCCTGAGCTACGGACTGA
>JALZGD010000108.1:1838-7678 GCA_030861205.1 Actinomycetota bacterium | reverse complement strand
GTCCACACCTGGTCCACATCCGAAACGGCTTTCTTCCGCATATCGTCGAGATTCGCTGGAAGTTGATGGCCGAGCGTCGGCATCAGGTGGCCGTACCGATCGAGTGTTGTGGGCGATCGTCGAATGACAAGCCGAACCTGGATTTCCTGGAATGAGCACCCTGCTCGATCAAGAGCAACGCGCAGGTGTGTCGCAGGTCGTGGAACCGCAGCTCTGCATCGAGACCAGAGTCCTTGAGGGCCGGCTTCCACACTCGCTGTGGGAAGTTAAAGCGGGCCGATCGGGCTTCGGTCTTGAGTACAGAACACGAACTCTGATTCGGGCGCGGCCTCTAGATGGGACTCTGGGATGGCGATGCTCCTGCGACTGGCGGCGGTCTTCGTTGTCATCGACGTAGCTGACGCCACCCGCCACCTCCTCAGTCAACCGGCTTACAGCTCCCAGGGCGGAACCCATGACTCGTCGACTTCGGAGCCGGGCTGCGCTTCGAAGGCACCCTCCCGAGCGGATCGCCGCCCCTCCACGCTTGCGTCTCTTCCGATTTCCTTCTGAACGAGGTGGCCGAGGTATGCCGCCACACTCCGTTTCTTGCGGCGTGCGAGGGTCCCGAACTCGAGCCATTGCTCGTGAGGGACATTCAAGCGGGTCATATGCTGCCCTTCACGGAGTGTGCTCACGTGGGGCTCCGGCGGGATTGTGGCGCAGCCCACCGCTCGGTGGATCGCCGGTTGAACCTCTCCCGTATGGCGGCGACAAGGACCGTAGGGGACTCAGGCTGGGGATCGCTGCGATGCTTCGCTATCCAAGCCTCAACGTCCTCGAGTGCTACCTTTTTCTTGTGCGACCAGCACAGACTTGCACCCTGCTGCCCGCGTATGCCCGTTGACGGCGAGGAGCCTGTTCGCGCGCTACGGCTGGCGCCTTCATTCGAGGGCATCGGGCAGGTGGCCACGGCGAGAGCGAAGCCGGTATTAAAGGTCCTCGGCGCCGGAACGGACGCGCGTGGCACAGTTAGTAGGTGCGACGTCGCTACGAAGCGATCTGCAAGCAGTGCGGGACGAAGTTCGAGCCGCGCGACGGTCGCCCACGCCGGAGATTGTGGCTTTCGTGCGCAACTCTCGTCGTGCTCGGTCTGATGAGCGCCGCTTATGCAATGGGCATGCGCGTCGACGGCGGAAACTATTCGGTGCCCGAGGACTCACAAGCAGCTTGGTACTGGGACAGCAACGCCGAGATCACGACGAAGCAGTGGGCCGATTTTCAACCCATCCCTCGACTCCGTTTAGCGTCGCAGGGCGAGGCGACCGCTGCCGTGACCGGCCTATTTAGGGGCGCTCGGGTCGACCTCCGGATGGTCGTCGGCCGCGAGGTCGCTCGCCCAGGCACTGTCAGTTTCTCGCCCACGGCCGGCTCATCGTTCGCGTCATTCATCTTCGCCTCGACAAAGGCTCTTGATTCGAAATGTCACTGGTACACCCTGCAGTGGCGATCGCCCACAGGGCGCAGAGTCACTTCGGAACGGGGTGTTCTTGTGGTTCATTACGAAAAGGAGTCTTCGGTAATGCCGCATGTTTGCCAGTAGCCGCGACGCGCGCACGCAGCTTCGATTGCTCATTGCCTGACGGACGGACCCGTCTCCTGTCCGCAATAAGTCGGGAGGTCTACGGTGTCGGATACCACCTGTCATATGTCGATCTCGCTCGACGGCTTCGCCGCCGGGCCTGACCAGAGTCTCGAGGAGGGCCTCGGCAAGGGTGGGCGGGAGTTGCACCTCTGGCACTTGGGTGATCCGCGAGCAAATGATGCCGACAAGCTCGCGGAGAAGTGGCTGCTGCGGCCACGGGGCGCGTATGTGATGGGTCGGAACATGTTTGGCCCGATCCGCGGGGAGTGGGATGAGGAATGGGCCGGGTGGTGGGGCTCAGAACCTCCGTATCACGCGCCCGTGTTCGTGCTGACCCATTACGGACGTGAGCCGATCGAGATGGACGGTGGGACGACCTTCTATTTCGTCACGGAGGGTTTCGACGCGGCCTATTCGGCGGCGCGTGAGGTGGCCGGGGACAACGGCGTGGATATCGCCGGTGGGGCCTGGACAGTTCGACAGGCGCTGAATGCTGGGGTCATCGATGAGCTCACCCTCGACATCGCGCCGGTCCTCCTTCGCTCGGGCGAGCCGCTCTTCGAAGGGATTGAATCCTTCGATTTCGAGCCTGTCGAGGTGCTTCACTCACCCCTGGCAACCCACATTCGCTATCGGCGCGTCGACTGACTCACGGGTCGGGCCGAAATTTGTCCCCCCGCTTACTTGCACTATGACGGACGGGTCAGTTTCGACCCGTCACGGGACAAAGTTGAGCTATGTAGGCCCAACGACAGCACCGACTCGAGCGCACCGGTAACGGTGCCTGCTTGAAGTCCGGCGTGGGACGGATCTTGTACGGATTCGAGATCGTCTTGTCACGCGGGAGCCGCGGCGGCACGTATCGCGAGCTGAAACAACTTCTCGTACGCAGGCAGAGAGTTCTCGAGCAGTTCGTTGTGCCGCGCCGCAACGGGTCGCCTTTTTGGACGATACGGCTCGAATCCCGTCGATCTGATCACGCTGTCGTACCAGTAAGGCGCCCATGGCCCGTCCTCGGGGCGTGGATCTGGCTCCCAGCTCAGCATTGCCGCGTCCCACGTGATCTCGAGGCGTCGGCACAGTTCCTTCAAAACACTTTCGGGATCGAGTAGCAATTCTGTCGCATCGAGAACGACAGGCTCTTGACCTATCTTGCGCAACTCCTCGAGCAACTCCACCTGACGATCGAGACCGATGTCGCGTGCTGTCGGCTCCGGCACATTCTTGGACAAGGAGGTGATTACCTCCGCCGGATGCCGAATGAGAAGCACGTTGTCGCACCGATCCAGGAACGCGAGGTCGACGTCGGGTGTCAGGTGGTGAGCCATCTGCTTGCAGAAAAGGATCGGGCGATCGCTCGGCCCGAGTATCACCTCGGCGATGGCGCGGCGGGCGTCAGTCTCGAGCTGATCAACGAGCTCCTCGCGACCGGGATGTGATGCCGACGTCGTCGCGAGGTAGTGACCGTAGAGCGGCTCGTCAACGACGCGTGTGTCGACACGCGAGCCAAAGCTGCGCATTATTGCCGTAGAGATGTTGCGCGGGCCCGACCAACAGTTGATTCGGATCCTGACGGTCATCTGGTCGTGTACTAGAGGGACTCGCGGAACGTGTCGGACTTCAGTGTTTCCTGCTGCACGAGATCTCTATATGCCGCGAGCAGGCGGTCCCAGGTCGCGCCCGGCTTACCCGTCCCAATCGTTTGTTGGTCGATCTCCGTTACCGGAACCAATTCACAGATCGTCCCGGTCAAAAAGACCTCATCGCTCGCGTAGAGATCGGAAACCGACAGGTCACGCTCAATGACTTTGTAACCGAGCCATCGTCCAAGCTCGATGATGAGTCCGCGGGTGATCCCATGGAGACACGCGCGCGGAGTAGGAGTTTCGATAACTCTCCCGCGTGCGGAAAAGATGTTGGCCGTATCTGCCTCTGCGACGAATCCGACTTGGTCCAACATGAGGGCGGCGTCCGCGGCCGATTTGTAAGCATCCAGGCGCGCAAGGATGCTGTTCAGCTGGTTCGCGTGATGGATACCTGGGTCGAGCGTGTCCGCGCTCGGCCTTCTGATCTTCGACGTCTGCAAACGCACAGGCTGTGGCTCGGGCTCGACGGGCTTGACTTCGGGGACGATGAAGAGGGTCCCGACAGGCGGAGCATTTCGAGGATCCATCCCGGACGTAGCTCGCGTCCCGCGAGTGACCATCAGGCGAATGTGAACGTCGTTGACGAATCCGTTCGCCTCGAGCGTGTTGTAGATCGCCGCTGTTAGCTGCGCAGCGTCGCCGGTAAGCTCGATCTTGAGGACGTCCGACGAGTCTCTCAGTCGTTGGAGATGGTCGGCCAGGCGAAAGACATGTCCGTTGTAGACCCTGAGCCCTTCCCACACGGCATCTCCAGATTGGAAGCCGGCGTCGAAGACCGACACGACTGCGTCCGCGCGAGGGACGAGCCTCCCGTCCGCGTAGATCAGGAGATCGGGGTTCGCTTTCGGATCCGCCATCGTCCGACCAGACGGTACTAGTTCGCGGCGGGCAGTCATCACGGCCCGATGGAGGTCCGACGGCGGCCGCATTTTCGCTCGGTACTGACGTCCCGAAACCGCTGCGAAAGACGGTAACTCCGATCGCTTTTGCGTAGGCAGGTAGACGTAACTGGTATGCCTTATGCGATGACGCAAAGAGACGATCTCCGCAATGTCGCGATCGTGGCGCACGTAGACCACGGCAAGACGACGCTAGTGGACGCGATGCTGAGGCAGTCGGGCGTGTTCGGCTCGCATGAAGAGGTCACGGACCGTGTCATGGATTCGATGGACCTCGAGCGCGAAAAGGGCATCACGATCCTCGCCAAGAACACCGCCGTGCGGTACGGCGACGTCAAGATCAATATCGTCGACACCCCCGGCCATGCCGACTTCGGGGGCGAGGTGGAGCGCGGATTAACGATGGTCGACGGTGTCCTTCTGCTGGTCGACGCGAGCGAAGGCCCGCTGCCCCAGACCCGCTTCGTGCTTCGGAAGGCCCTCGAAGCCCGGCTCCCGGTGATACTCGTCATCAACAAGGTCGATCGTCCCGACGCGCGCACCGCCGACGTCGTCAACGAGGTCTACGAATTGTTCATCGACCTAGACGCGGGCGAAGACCAGATCGATTTTCCGATCGTTTACTGCAATGCAAAGGCAGGAACCGCGTCGCTCGACGCCGACACAGAGGGCCACGATCTCAAACCGCTCTTCGAGCTATTGCTCGAGCACATCCCTGCTCCGAGATTCGCGGATGACCACCCGCTTCAGGCACTGGTCACCAATCTGGACGCGTCCCCCTACGTCGGTCGGCTGGCGCTATGCCGCGTGTTCCATGGAACCATCGAACGCGGCGCTCCCGTGGCGTGGTGCCGCGCGGACGGCACGGTCGAGACTGTGAAGATCACCGAGCTCTACGTGACAGAGGGCCTGGATCGGATAGATGCAACGAGCGCGGGGCCTGGCGAGATCATCGCCATCGCAGGGCTTGCGGACGTCACTATCGGAGAGACATTGTCGGCCCCGTCGGACCCGCGGCCCCTGCCGGTCAGCCACTTCGACGATCCGAGCCTCGCGATGACGATCGGCATCAACACGTCGCCTCTGTCGGGCCAGGATGGGACGAAACTCACCGCCCGGTTGGTTAAGAACCGGCTGGATGCGGAGCTGGTTGGGAACGTTTCCATCAAGGTGCTGCCGACCGAGCGGCCGGATATGTGGGAAGTGCAAGGTCGCGGCGAGTTGCAGCTTGCGATCTTGGTCGAGATGATGAGACGCGAGGGTTTCGAGCTCACGGTTGGCAAGCCGCAGGTCGTTACGAAAGAGATCGATGGGCGGCTGTCGGAGCCAGTCGAGCGGTTGACGATCGATGCCCCGGAAGACTTCATGGGAGTGGTCACGCAGATGCTCGCGCTGCGCAAGGGCCGTCTGGAGAACATGGTCAACCACGGCACGGGATGGGTGCGGATGGAATATCTGATCCCGGCCCGGGGGCTGATCGGGTTCCGAACTGAATTCATGACCGAAACGCGCGGCACCGGCTTGCTCCACCACGTGTTCGACCGCTACGAGCCGTGGCACGGCGAGCTTCGCACACGGCCGACGGGGAGCCTCGTTGCGGATCGACGCGGCGAGTCGACCTCCTACGCGCTCCTCAACCTCCAGGATCGAGGATCGATGTTCATCCCACCT
>JALZGD010000108.1:0-1828 GCA_030861205.1 Actinomycetota bacterium | reverse complement strand
CCACCTGGAGTCGAGGTGTACGAAGGCATGATCGTGGGCGAGAACTCCCGCCCCGGTGACATCGACGTCAATCCCACTAAGGAGAAGAAGCTGACCAACATGCGTTCGGCGTCTGCCGACGAGCTGGTGCGCCTCATCCCGCACCGGCAGCTCTCGCTCGAGCAGGCGCTCGAATTCATCTCAGATGATGAGTGCGTGGAGGTCACGCCGACCCTCGTCAGGTTGAGGAAGGTCGTGCTCTCGGCCCAGGCTCGTGCGCGAGCCGCCAAACGTTCGTGACGACCGTTCGACACGGGCGCCTTCTTGCGAAGGAAGCTACCGTCGCGGCGGTGATCGTCGGGTTACGCGAGACAAGAACAGTTACGAATCGATGTTGGAAGACCACAGCACCCGACCGAACCCGATGCTGAAGCAAGAGTCGTCGCCGACGTCCCGGATCGAGACGTTCTCAGATGGAGTCTTTGCGATCGCGATCACTCTGCTGATACTCGAGCTTGCATTGCCCGAAGGAGGAGGTAGCAGACACGAGCTACTCGATTTCCTCGGTCGGCAGTGGCCTTCGTACCTCAGTTACATCGCTGGGTTTCTCACCATCGGAGCGATCTGGATCAACCACCATTACATCTTTGGGTTCGTTGCCAGAGTTAACCAACCCTTCCTTTTCGCCAACGTGATGTTCCTAATGTCGATCGCGTTCATGCCATGGGTAACCGCCGTTCTCGCTTCGACGTTCAGGTCTACCGAGCAGCGTGATCTCTCGGTGACCTTGTACCTTGCCGTCCTCGTTCTGATGGGATGGATGTTCAACGCGATTTGGGTGCTAGCCAAGCGCATGCATCTCTTGGACGAAAGCGACCCACAGCAACTCCGGGCTATCTCGAGGAGCTACCCGCTCGGAGCGAGCGCGTTGACCCTCGCGTTCGTCGTCTCGATGGTCAGCTCGCTCGCGGCCCTCGCGATCTACGCAGTGGTTGTCGCCTTTTACATCGTCAAAGGCCCAGAAGCGAAGGCGCGCCGCCGACGCGGGCATGCGCCCTGATGGACGCCAAATCGGCTGGAAAAGCCTGTTCTACCGGCTGAGTCGATGAGCTAGGGTCCTGGAAGCAAGCCACTGCCGCTACATGCAGGAGGAATGTTGAGACCCAGCAAGCTGGTGTTGCGCCTCGCGTTCTTCCTTGACGGTACGTGGGTCGGCGTCACCTACGGGGTCCCTAACTAGCGATGCCTTCGCGCCGGGCCGTATTGGATATTCCTGAGGTCTTCTCGTACATCCGGCGCCAATTCCGAGCTTCGGTACGCGACCGGATCGGCGTCGAAGCCGAGTGGCTCACGTACGAACGTTTTGCTTCCACGCGTCCGTCGTTCGCGGTGCTCCACGGCATCGCGACCTCAACCGAACTTCCGTGTGGAAGTGCGATAACGCTCGAGCCCGGCGGTCAGATCGAGCTGAGCTCGCATCCGTTCGAGGACGTGGACGGCGTCTGCGATGCGCTCGAGCGAGATGCGTCAGCCTTGCTCGATCGCCTCGCACTTGCCAACATCACGGCCGCCTCGCTGGGGCACGACCCCCGACGAGATCCGCAGCGGATCGTGTCATCGCCGCGGTACCGCGCGATGGAGTCTTACTTCGATTCGCTCGGAAGTGCCGGCCGCGTGATGATGTCGTCGACCGCGGCTCTTCAGATAAATATCGATCTGGGCCCCGACGACGGCGAGGCCGCTGCAAGGTGGCAGGCGGCACACGCTCTCGGTCCCGTGCTCGCCGGTGCCTTCTGCAACTCTGCGATCGTTTCTGGCGCGCCGAGCGGCTGGCGCTCGGCGCGCCTTG
>JALZGD010000107.1 GCA_030861205.1 Actinomycetota bacterium | reverse complement strand
AACCGAACGGAACAACAGTCGTCGCAAGCAGACGCCACGTCTTCGCTCGGTATTCGATCCCGGGCTCGTCCGCCGGGTACTCTTTGGATGCGTTTGACGAACAGATCGTCGTCGTAGCCGACACGTCGTTCGCGGGCTTCCGTCCCTTGCTTTTCAGGTAGTAGTTCAAGAACGAATCGATCCGCGCCAGCGCCCCGGAACGCACCTGCCCTTTCCCCTTTCCGAACAGGTGGATCGAGTCGTCGGCGTGCGTGTAGTCGTCGATCGTGCATATGTGGTGATCGTCACCACATAGCGAGTCCCATTCTTTCGGCTTGTTTTGGGCGACGAGGTGGTTGTAATCGCCGAAGTACATCTTGATCGGATAGTTCGATGCGACTGATGTCAGCTTGTTGTAAAAGCGAACCGTCTCCATCGTTGGGAAGTACGGGTCGTTGAATGTCCCGGCGGCGAATATCGGGACGCGCAAGCCTTTCGCCACACGATTCCAGAACCGCTGCTGGAAGTACGCGGAACGATCCTCGAGGAATTGATGGACGGTGTCTTCTACGGTGGGATCCCCGTCATATGGCTCACCCTGCTGCAGGCGTTGATAGGTCGATGTCATGTAGTCCGGAAAGGTCGTGTGGTTCCCGGATTGATTGCTTCCCTGCGCATATAGCCCCGTTACCGAACTCTGTTTCTCGACTCCGATTGGATGCGTAGAGAGCGCTTTGTCGACGCTGGTCGGGGCCACGACCGTCGAGCCGATGTGCTTGGTGTCTTGATCCAAGTAATGACCGGAAGGAACCAATGACTCGACCAGATCGGTCCACCCGTACTTGGGGACGGCCGCCCCCAACTTCAGCCCCAAGTGATGCTCGGGACTCTTCCACGTCGGGTCGGTCAGCGCCATCCACGTGAAGCCTCCACCGTACGACCCGCCCATCGCTGCAACCTTGCGACGATTGATGCCGAATAGAGGTTGCTCGCCAGCGGCTTTCTTGTCGGCGTCGTCATCGGCAAGCAAGCCAACGAGGTACTGGTAATCGTTGATCTCGAAGCGCCTCGAGTCGAGCTGGGTCGTCCCCGTCGATCCCTGGTCGTTCGAATTACGGAAGCCGCGGGCCGTGTAATTGATTACGACATAACCCTGCGACGCAAAGAACGAGTTGCTGTCGTGCCACAGCTCGTTCGAGCCGTCGACGGTCGGCGACTCCCAGCTTCCCTTGTTCCCGCCGCAGCAGCCATGCATGAATACGATCACGGGAAAGCCGCCTTTGGGGCGCCGCGTTCCGGCCGGAGGTAACGAGATGTCGACGTCGAGCGTGATGCGGTTACCCGACTCGGGTTGCAGGTCGTACTTCGCATCCGCAGCAGCCGTGGCGGCGTCGTCGGCGGGAGCCGGCAGGCCGGTGTAGTCATCGCCGGAATCGTTCGGCTGGTACGCAACAGGAACGGGGATTCCCTTCGAGCCTCCGCCCGACGGCACTACGCCGTCGTCACACAACTGGTAGCCGAGTTTCACGTCGTTCGAGGTGTCGTTGTCGGCGGCATCCTTCGCGGTGCAGTTATCGCTCGAGACGAGAGCATCGAGTGCCTTCAAGCTGTCGGCAACCAGTGGGTCGGGAGTCGCGGCGGCAACCGTCGGGGTCGACGGCGCGGCTAGGCCGAACCCCATCGCAACGACGATCAGCACGGCCCCCCAACGCTTCACCATGACTCAATCTTCTCAGGCGCTGAGGGTTACCGGATATAGCCTCATCGGGTGACTGGTGAGCGGGTCGCCCGGGTCGAGCTGTACCACTTCTCGGCCCCCCTGCCGAGACCGTTCCACCCGAGTTGGATCCCCGGATACCCGCAGACGCACAACCGCGCCACTCTCATCAAGGTCGTCACGACATCGGGCGTCGAGGGGTGGAGCGCCGGCCCGGCGATCTCCAAGGAGCGAGCGGGGCTCGGCGAGCTGATCGGCCCCTATCTGCTGGGGGAGGACGCGACCGATATCGACCTGATCCAGCAACGCTGTCGCGAGATCGGCTACCTCGGCTGGCGCAACTGGTGGATCGAGCCGGCTTTCTGGGACATCAGGGGAAAGCTCGCCGGTCGCCCCGTAGCGAACCTGCTGAGCGACAACCCGGCAACCGAGATCGACCTCTACGCATCTAGCGGAGAAGTGCGCACGGCGGCAGCGCGGATCGACGAAGCTCACGCTCGTGCCGCCGAGGGGTTCGACACGATCAAGATCCGCGTGCACGAAGACGAAAGCGCCGACTTCGCGCAGGTGCGCGACACGGCCCGCGAGCTGGGGGGCCGGATGTCGATCGGCGTTGATGCGAACCAGGCATGGCGCGTCACTGCCGTCGCCGACGCGCCGCTGTGGGACCTAGCGCGCGCTAAGAGATTCGCCCAGGTGTGCGCCGATGCAGGCATCGCGTGGATCGAAGAACCGCTCGCGATGGACGACTACGACGGTCTCACCGAGCTCACTTCCTACTCACGCGTCCCGATCGCCGGCGGCGAGCTCCACACCAGCGCGCTTCCGGAGCTCAAGATGATGGTCGAAAAGAAGTGCTATTCGATCTTCCAACCCGACGCGACGTTCACCGGCGGCATCGCGCAGACATGGAAGATCGCGCAGCTATGCAAACAACATGGACTCGGCTACACCCCGCACACTTGGACGAATGGGATCGGTTTCGCGATCAACCTCCAGCTGATGGCTGCGTCGGGCTTCGCGTCGTCGCACAAGCTCGAGTACCCGATCGATCCACCGGGCTGGGTTCCAGAAGCCCGCGACGCTATGCTCACCGAGCCGTTCCTGCACGATCGCGGGAAGTTGCGCCTGCCCGACAAGCCGGGCCTCGGATTCGATGTCGACGAAGCCGCGCTGAAGAAACACGGTAAGCGCTTCTTCGCGATGGATCGGAAGCGACTCGCGTGGTTCGCCGTCCGAGACCGCGGGCTGAGCGCGTCGCGTCAGATGGACAAGGCAAAACGGGCGCGGATCAAAGCCGCCGGTTCTTAGGGCGCTAGCTAGTGACTTTGATCTTTCCGCACATCGAACCGGAGCACTGGCCGTTGCTGACGTGGGAGTGGAAGCGGCAGAAGTAGAAGTACGTGCCGGTGTGCTTGAAGCGGAACTTCGTCTTCTCTCCGGCCTGGATAACGGTGTTCTTGCTCCACCCTTTCCTGTACGCCGTGACGGAGTGCTTGGACGACGTCGCGTTCTTCCAGATGACCGTGGTGCCTTTCGCAACCGTCTTCGACGGCGGCTGCCACGAGAAGTTCGGGAAAGTCCCGACGGCTTTGACTCGCGCCGTTCCGCCTTGAGAAACCGCCGGCACGCCTCCGATCAGTGCCGCCGACATGACCCCCACCATCGCCAGCCGGGCCGCCTTTCCCATGTGCTTCCTCCCTTTTTTGCGTGCAGAACCAGACAAGTCTGGAGTACTACGGCCCAGCGCTGCGCGAGGATTTGGGTGATCCCCGAAAATCCGGCTTGCGCACTTGTACCGCGCTCATACTCGTCCCCCCGCCGAAGTTCGACGGGCACCTAGAACCTACGGGAGGCGGAATGGTCAAGGAGCTACCCGACTGGGAGCCCCTCTTCATCGAGGAAGCGATCCGCACCGCCGAGGAACGGCTGGACGCCGAGAAGAAACGTGCAGCGAGGCGAGCCGTTCAGCTTGCGCGCGAACAGGCGTATCACCGGCTTGCGGCGGCGATCGATAGGCCGGCGCGAGCCAAGGCCGGGACGGGGCAGCTCTCGCTGTTCCCGACGGATCCATCGTTGTTCGACTAGCGAAACCACTGACAACAGTTCGAGCAACAACTCTGTAGACGCATCCCCGCGCCGTCGGTCACACTTGCTCGGTGCATCACAAGAGAGTCGTACTCGTCGCGTCCGTTGCGATCGCACTACAGCTGCTGTTCGTATCGACTGCAAGCGCGCGGCCGCTGTGGAAGAAAAAGATCGACAGAGAGATCGGTAACCACTCAGTGAGTGTCGCGATCGCGGACGGAGCCCGCGCGCTGTATCGACACGACCCGCGTACGCAGCACATCCCGGCATCGAACGAAAAGCTGCTTCTATCCATGGCGCTACTCGACCGTTTCGGATCAAGCTTCCGGTTGCCAACGACCGTGCTCGGCGCGCGGCCGAGCTCCGGCGTCGTCCAAGGCAACGTGTGGATCGTGGGCCGCGGTGATCCAACCGTCACCGGCGGTGGCGCGTTCGGGCGATCGCTGCCTTTCAAACCAACCGGTCTTCGGAAACTCGCGCGCAGGATCAAGCAGGCGGGAGTCAACGTGATCACCGGTCGCGTCATCGGCGTCACGAGCTACTTCTCGCACGATTGGTTCGCGCCGGGGTGGAAAGCGGACTTCCCTGCCGAGGAGGTCGCACTGCCGTCCGCCGTCGCGATCGACGGCAACACCCACAAAGGACGACACATCTCGAACCCGGAATTCCGCGCGGCGAAGAAGCTGACGGTGAAGTTAAAGAGGATCGGTGTGCTGGTGGCCGACCCTCCGAAAGCGGGGGCGCGACCGCACAACAAGCCGCACCTTGCGCACGTTATGTCGCAGCCGTTGACGGTCCTGATGCGCTACATGGATCGCCAGTCGTCGAACTTCTTTGCAGAGGAGTTGGGCAAGCGATTGTCGGTCGAGACGTACGGCGTGCCCGGGACGATCGCGCACGGCGCGGGCGCGATAAAGGCGTGGGCCGCGCGCCACGGAGTCCCGATAACCGCTTACGACTCGTCCGGGTTGTCTTACGACAATCGAGTCTCGCCGTCAGGGATCGTTTCGCTGCTCGCCTACTCGACGAACCAGCCGTGGGGGCCGACATTGCGCTCGGATCTGGCCGGCGGTGGCGAGGGGACGCTCGAGGACCGCCTGAAGGACGTCAAGATCCGCGCCAAGACAGGGACGCTCGACAACATCTCTGCGCTCTCCGGGTGGCTGTGGTCGAGACCCCTGGGCCGGTGGATCGAGTTCTCGATCCTGTCCGGCGGCATGCCGAAGTACCAGGCCGCCGCGATCGAGGACCGGATCGTACGGATCGCCGCCCATCACGCCCACTGATCTGGCGTCTTCGCCAGGGAACTGCGACATTAGGGGCGAATCCTCGTAAATAGGCCAAATCTAGGGGGATGACATGCGCAGGGTCGGACTCGCTTCGGCTGCGGTCGCGTTGGCAGCCACTTTGCTTCCACTGGGATCGACGTCGGCGGCTAAACCGGGCAGCGTTGCGGTTTCGCAACGTGTGATGACACCCGTTGCGACCGCCGCCAACACCTACCAAGCTCTCGGCCGGGTGTTCCCGACCCGCAGGCGTGCGACATGGGTCAGGCCGGCCACTCGCCGTACGCCAAGGGCCGCGTCTGCTCGACGGACTTCCTCCAGTACTCCGAGATGGTTAACGGCGTCCAGTACCTACAGAAGCTGTTCCCGCGCTTCGTTCAGTTCTACGAACTGGACAAGGACTTCACTTGCTCCGGCCGACCTGTGACGTCACAGTCCAAACCCTGCAAGAACTTCCTCTCGGCGGGGCTCCCAGTGACGGCCGATGCGCAGAATGGTCAAGGCGTGACGCGCGATCGCCAGAAGCTCTACATGGTTCGCATCACCGACGAGAAGGTGTCCAACAAGAACAAGAAGTATTTCGTCTTCCCTATGTCGATCCATGGGATCGAGCGAGCCGGCGTCGAAGGTGGCACGCGCGCCGCTGAGGACCTCGCAACTTGGGGAGCGTGCGAAGCAAAGGTCGCACCGTCGGTCGTCAATTGCGACGCGGAAGATCCGATCCCGCACCCGCTGCTCGAGGCAACGCCGAAGAAATCGATCACCGCGGGAACGGCACTCAAGAGATCGGTCATCTACTTCATCTATCCGAACGCCGACGGCTGGGTGCGCGGCGATCGAACGACGGGCACGCAGTTCTACCAGCGCTACAACGGCAACGGTGTCGACGAGAACCGCGACTGGCCCGAGATCGGATACACGTTCCGCCCCTATACGCCGTGGTCGGAGCCCGAGACCTACGCATTCGGAAAGGTGCTACGGGCTATCGGTCCTCACAAGCAGAACGGCGATCCGCAATGGACGGGAGGGATCGATCTCCACGGACAGCTGACTGCCAACGCGTTCTCGTACACGCTGCTCGGCGGGTCTCAACGGGACTACGGAGAGAACCAACGGATCTTGCAGACGGTAAAGGGCGCGTGGCGAGATGCGTCGAAACGGTTGTCGTACTCACCGCTGATCAAACCGAACAGCGCCGACGCGAGCGACCCGCGCTTCTACGGCGTGCAATGGGGGACGGTGTGGGACACGCTCGAGTACACGGTCACCGGAGCGTTGGGTGACTGGATCGACTCCCCGGTCGGACTCAACGCCGACGGCATAGACAACGAGATGTCGTTGTCGCACGTGTCGAATTGCGGATTGGGATCCTGCTACGACCCCGACGTCGAGCAACTCCACATCGACGGCAACAAATCACTCGTGTACTCGATGATCAACTTCAGTCTGAAGCCCGAGAACACGACCTACTTCACGAAAGGCCGCGTCGGGTACGTGTTCAACAAGGGCGTCGTCTCGAGCCCGACAAAGCGATTCGTTCCTCCTCCTAAGTTCGCCAAGTTGCCCACGCAGAAAGACGTGCACGGGGTGACGCTTACTCCCGCCAACAACTACATCCACGAATTCAAAGTGAAGGGCCCGGCGCAAGGCGTTTACAACGGCGGCATCGACGTGACGATCACATGCGCCAACGCGCAAGGGGTCGGCCCGTGCGCGCTCAGCGAAGCTCGGCTCGAGCGCAAGAAACCGGCCGAGCCCACGGCGCAAGGCGAGAAGTGGGAGACCGTCAACTCGTACTTCAACCAGTCACCCATCTACGTGCAGGCCGGCCAGTCGCTCGTTGCAAACTTGCCGGTCCCGGGCCTTTATCGAGTCCGCATCGTCAATGACAACAACCAAACCAGCGGCGTCTTCAACGCGGACATCGATTTCACGAAAGAGAAGGGGTGGCCGGATCCGGGGCAGATCGGCTACCGCGTGACGAACATGAAGTTCTGGAAGGACCTTCGTCGATTCGCAAAGCCGGGCGTACACAAGCTGACGCCGCGCCGGATATTGACTTCGAACCGATGGATGAGTCGTTACGACACGATCGCACTGACGAACAAGGTGTACAAGAAGCTCGCCCCGAAGCTGAAGAAGTGGGTCGCGCGCTATAACGGCAACCTCGTCTTGACCGACAAGGCGGTCCGCGAACTGAAACCGATGAAGATCGTGAAGCGGGGCTTCGGCGTTACGAAGAAATACGCCGGCTACATCAACTTCGCAACCAAGAAGCGCGAGGTCACGTACAAGGATCCGCTTGCAAAGAACGTGAACCAAGGCGGTGCAGCGGAAGGGACGTCGGGGAACGAGGTGCACCGTCACCAGACGTACGAGCCGGTGCCGATCGGGTACTCGATCCAGGACGCGCAAGGCAACGATGCGTTTACGTCACCGATCTTCTACGTCGACGCCGCGAGCCTGAAGAAATCGAAAGGAAAGGCTCACGCGGTCGGAACCACGGGAGACCTTGCCAATGTCTCGCTCGGCGAGATCCGTTACAAGGGTGGGCGCATCCGCTTCATCGGGGGGGTTCTCCCGATGCCGACGGAGAAGTTCGACCATCCGTTCGGGTTGAGCAGCTATGCCCCCACCTATTCCGGCTACCAGTTGC
>JALZGD010000306.1 GCA_030861205.1 Actinomycetota bacterium | reverse complement strand
ACCTTTTTGAACGCTTGCTTGAGGTCGCCGATCGTTCGCAATACCGAGCTCAACGACTCCTCGCTGCGGCTGACGGACGCCTTGTCCATCATCTCTTCCTGAAGAGTGGCGCGGATCTCGGCCGACGATCCCTCGCCCCCCGTATCCATCAATGCGGCAAGCTCTTTTTCGACGGCAGCCTCGGGATGCTCGGGGATGTCGAGGAGTGGGTGCGTAGATGCGTACTCGGCCATTGCGATCCCGCCACGACGACCGAACACGACGATGTCTAGGAGTGAGTTCGTGCCCAACCGATTGGCGCCGTGCACCGATACGCACGCGCATTCGCCTGCCGCGTAGAACCCTTCGAGAACCTCGCCCTTGTGGTTCCACTCGACCTGCGCGTTGATGTCGGTCGGGATGCCGCCCATGGCGTAGTGCGCGGTCGGCACGATCGGAACGCCTTCTTTCAGCGGGTCGACGTTCAGGTACGTGCGCGCGAACTCCGTGATGTCAGGAAGCTTGCGTTCGACCACTTCGGGATCGACCGCCGTCAGATCCAGCAGGATGTAGTCCTTCTTGGCCCCGGCGCCGCGGCCCTCTTTGATCTCGAAGAACTCGGCGCGCGACACCATGTCGCGGGGTGCGAGGTCTTTGATCGTCGGTGCGTACCGCTCCATGAAGCGTTCGCCGTCGCCGTTACGCAAGATGCCGCCTTCGCCGCGTGCCGCTTCAGACAGCAAGATGCCGAGTCCGTAAAGACCTGTCGGATGGAATTGGTAGAACTCCATGTCCTCAAGTGGGAGGCCTTTGCGGTAGACGACGCCGGGCCCGTCGCCCGTAAGTGTGTGCGCGTTGGACGTGATCTTGAACATCTTTCCGTAGCCGCCCGTCGCGAACAGGACGCTCTTCGCATGGAAGACGTGAAGGTCACCTGTAGCGATCTCGTACGCGACGATCCCTGCGCAACCGCCGTCGACGAGGATCAGATCCATCACGAAGAACTCGTTGAAGAACTCGACACCCTGCTTGTTGCACTGCTGGTAGAGCGTCTGGAGGATCATGTGGCCTGTGCGGTCGGCCGCGTAGCACGCGCGGCGAACCGGCGCCTCACCGTGGTTTCGGGTATGCCCGCCGAATCGACGCTGGTCGATCCTCCCGTCCTCGGTGCGGTTGAACGGCAGACCCATCCGCTCGAGCTCGAGAACCGAGTCGACGGCCTCCTTGCACATGATGTCGACGGCATCTTGGTCCGACAGGAAGTCGCCGCCCTTGACGGTGTCGAAGGCGTGCCATTCCCACGAGTCCTCTTCGACGTTCGCGAGGGCTGCGCACATCCCGCCCTGGGCGGCGCCGGTGTGGGAGCGCGTCGGGTAGAGCTTGGAGACAACTGCCGTTCTCACGCGGGAGCCGGCTTCGAGCGCCGCTCGCAGCCCCGCGCCGCCGGCGCCGACGATGACGGCGTCGTACGTATGGAAGCGGGTCGTCATGCGCCCGTAGCGGGGTTGAACGTCACGAGGACGGCGGTCCCCATCAAAAGAGCTCCGAACGCGAGCGTGTAGAGCGTTCCCTTGATCACGGTGCGCGCGCCGGCAGACCGAACGTAGTCGTCGATGATGATCCGGAGCCCGTTGCAACCGTGCAGCAGCGCGAGGAAGAGCATCACCCAATCGAACGTCTTCCACCCCACTCCGCTCCATCGGCGAGCGACGAAAGCGAAGTCGACGCGCTCTACTCCGGCTCCCATGATGTGCATGATGAAGAGGTGGATCAGAACTAGGAACAGCAGGATCACACCCGAGATCCGCATGAAGAACCACGACCACACCTCGAACGACGACGGCTTGCGTTGCGGTGTGAATGCCTGCGGTCTTTTCTTGCGATAGACCTCTTCGATCGTCGCCATTTGCGGGCGCATCTTATTGCCTGGTCAGGCGCCTGCAGATTCACTGGCGCATAGCATGTTCGGGTGGACCAAGAACGCGTAACCGATTCCGGCATCGAGATACAGCCCGTGTACGGCCCAGAGTCGCTCGACGTCGACCCCGAACGCCTGGGCGAGCCCGGCCGCTGGCCGTTCACGCGCGGGATCTATCCGGGCATGTACCGAGGACGGCTCTGGACGATGCGCCAGTACGCCGGCTTCGGCAGCGCCGAGGAGACGAACGCGCGCTTCCGCTACCTCTTGGGGGCGGGCCAGACGGGGCTCTCGGTCGCGTTCGACCTCCCGACGCAGATGGGCTACGACTCCGACCATCCAAAGGCGGCCGCGGAGGTCGGGCGCGTCGGGGTTGCGATCGACTCGCTCGCCGACATGGAGGTCCTCCTCGCCGGCATCCCCCTCGGCGAGGTCTCCACGTCGATGACGATCAACGCCACGGCTGCGATCCTCCTGTTGCTCTACGAGCTGGTCGCCGAGAAGCAGGGCGTGCCGCTGGACCGCGTGTCGGGGACGACGCAGAACGACATCCTCAAGGAGTACACGGCTCGCGGGACGTACATCTATCCGCCCCGGCCGTCGATGAGGATCATCACCGACCTCTTCGCGTACTGCCGCGACCGGCTGCCGCGCTGGAACACGATCTCGATCTCCGGCTACCACATGCGCGAGGCGGGCGCCACGGCGGTCCAGGAG
>JALZGD010000106.1:4217-7738 GCA_030861205.1 Actinomycetota bacterium | reverse complement strand
CAATGGATGTCGATTCGATCAGGGCGATCGACGTCGTGTCCTTAGTCCCGCTGGAGGAGATCGACCCGATCTATTTCAACAAGACCTACTACGTCGCTCCGGAAGCTTCGGGGCTGAAGGCATATCGATTGCTTGCCGACGCGCTCGAGGCCGAGCGCCAGGTCGGCATCGCCAAGGTCGCGCTTCGAGATAAAGAGCATCTTGCGACGGTGCGGCTCATGAACGACGTCTTCGTGCTCGAAACGATGTACTGGCCCGACGAGATCAGGCAACCAGAATTCGAGGAGCTAACGAAAAAGGTCGACGTCCGCGACAGTGAAGTGAAAATGGCCCGCCAGCTGATCCAACAGCTATCGGATTCGTTCAAGCCGGGAGACTTCCGTGACGAGTACCGAGACAAGCTGGAAGAGCTCGTCGAGCGCAAGGTTGAGGGTCAGCAGATCACGGTCGCCGAAGCGCCGGCCGAGGAACCGACCAAAGTCGTCGACCTCATGGAAGCCCTAAAGGCTTCCGTCGAGCAGGCCAAGAAGTCGAAAACCCCGACATCTTCGAAGAAGAAGACCGGCTCCCGAAAAGCCTCCGCTTCCTAGTGCCGAAAGGCCGACGGCGGTAGAAGAAGTGGACGAGATCACTCTCAGGATCCCGGCGTCGCCGGCGTTCGTCCAGGTCGTTCGGTTGACCGCGGCCAGCCTTGCGTCGCGCCTGGGATTCAGCATCGACGACATCGAAGACTTGAAGATCGCCGTGGACGAGCTTTCGGCATACATGACCGGCGCGCAGGGCCGTGACGGGACGCTCGAGATCGCGTTTCGCATCGACGACGACCGGATCCACATAACGGGCGTCGGAAGGTTCGTGCCGGGCGTCAAGGTACGCACGGAGCTGACGGACTTCTCCAAACAGATCCTGGACACCGTCGTCGACGATGCGTCCCTGTCTCAATCGGACGGAATGGCGACCTTCAATCTGTCGAAAGGGCGACGGCAGTGAGCGAGCGGATGACGCTCGACAAGGACCAGGTCCACGAGCTGTTCCTGGCTTATAAAGACGCGTCAGACGAGGCGCGGCGAACCGAGATCCGAGAGCAGCTCGTCGAGCAATTCATGGGACTCGTCGAATTTCTGGCGCGCCGTTTCAGGAACCGAGGTGAGCCGCTCGAAGACCTGACTCAGGTTGCGACGATCGGTTTGCTCAAAGCGATCGAACGCTTCGATCTCGAACGCGAGGTCGAGTTCTCGACGTACGCAACGCCGACGATCGTCGGAGAGCTGAAGCGTCACTTCCGCGACAAGGGTTGGGCGGTCCGCGTTCCGCGGCGACTGCAAGAGTTGCATCTCGAACTGACTAAAACCGTTGGATTCCTCGGCCAAGAGCTCGGTCGATCACCGACCGTGGCAGAGATCGCAGAAGCGGCGAGCATCTCGGAGGAAACGGTCCTCGAAGGGCTCGAGATCGCGCAGGCTTACAACTTCACGTCCTTGGATGCCCCTCTCGACGCAGAGGACGGCGGGTCGTCGTCACTCGCCGATCAGCTCGGCATCGACGACGAGCATCTCGAGAACCTCGAGTACCGCGCCTCGCTCGCACCGGAGATGGAGAAGCTTCCAGAACGAGAGCGGCGCATCCTTTACCTGCGTTTCTTCAAGGGGCTCACGCAGTCGGAGATCGCCGAGCGCCTGGGTATCTCGCAGATGCACGTATCGCGCTTGCTCAATCGAACGCTCACCCAGCTACGCGAGGCGCTCGAAGAAGAAACCTAGGGCCGGACGAGAGGAACGCGCACTTCCACGCGTGTCCCGCCTTCGCTCGTGATCTGGAACGATCCCCCGAGCTCCGATACGAGTGAATTCACGATCTGGAGGCCGAGGCGCGAGCCTTCGAGGGGGTTGCCTTGAATGCCCGCTCCGTCGTCACGAACTAGCATCGAGAGATCCGCATCGGAGCGGGATAGCTCGACGGCGATCGTGCCACCGGTTCCATGCGGGTACGCGTGCTCGATCGCGTTGTGCAGGAGCTCGGTCAATGTGACCGCCAGTGGCGTAGCCAGGTCGGCGCCTAGTGGTCCCGCCGAACCGGTCACCTTGATCGCGATGTCACGGCCGGGAAGGATCATCCCTTCACCCAGCATGTGCGCGATTCGACGAGCAACCTCCCCGAATTCGGCGACATCCGACGGCGCCTCCGACAACGTTTCATGGACGAGCGCGATTGATCCGATGCGCAACACGCTCTCCTCCAGCGCTGCCTTGGCTTCGTCCGACCGCAGCCGGCGTCCTTGTAAACGCAGCAGGCTCGCGATCGTTTGGAGATTGTTCTTGACCCGATGGTGGATCTCGCGGATCGTCGCGTCCTTTACCGAGATGACGCGCTCCTTCTGTCTGACCTCGGTGATGTCGCGGCTCAGAACGAGAGCGCCGATGACGCTTCCATCTTCGATGAGGGGAACAACCCTCAGCGTGACGTGACTGCCGCCGCGGACCAATTCGCCGTCGAGGATCGAACCACTTGCGAACGCGGCATTGATCGGAGTCACCCTTAGCCCAAGAGTGTCGGGATGCCGTCCCACGACGTTGTGCGCGACCCCGAGGTTCCGCAACGACGACAACGCATTTGGAGACAGCCACGAGATCTGACCAGATTCGTCCAATGCGATCAGCCCGTCCCCAACGCGCGGCCACTCGCCGGGAGGTCGCTCGGACCCCGGAAAGCTACCCGCGGCGATCATGCGCGAGACGTGGTCGGCAGCATTCAGATAGACCTGCTCCAATCGGCCGGGCCGCCTCGAGGTTGCGGGGCTCCCCTCTTTCGTGATGACTGCGATGACCGATCCGCGGTGGGGAACCGGCACCGCGTCCATGCGGATCGGGATCCCGTCGACGAGAACGGGATCTTCCTGAGACCAGACGCGGCCCTCGCGGAACGCCCGTTCCACCATGGGTTGCTCTGGTTGAGTCACCCGCCGGCCGACCATGTCGCGGGGGTAAAGGGTTTGCGATGTGAATGGACGAAGTTGAGCGGCGATCGCGAATAGGTCGTCCGACTCTCCGTCGTGCTTGACAGGCACGTAGAGCAGCAGATCCGAGAACGAAAGATCGGCAAGGATCTGCCAGCACGAGCAGAGCGTTCGCAGATGTTCGGCCTGGTCGGAAGAAAGATCCGATATCTCGCGAATCCGATCGGCCAGCGTAGCCATATTCCTATGTTGCCTGCGGACGAGTTTGCCGTCGAACGACGGCATCCTCGCCTCCGGCATGGCTCCGCCAAGTGCGGAATTGGGATTCCTAATTCCGCCACGGCGCGGGGTGCTTCGCACGCCTAGCGCCTTCGGCGGCGCCGACTCTCAATCCAGGGGCCGATACCGAAGGGCGAAGGAATAGTGGGGTAGAAACACCGCCGTCATGCGAATAGCCATCGTGTCCGATATCCACGGCAACCTGCCGGCCCTCGAGGCCGTCGCCGACGATCTATCGCACCAGAGCATCGACGAGACGTGGTGCGGCGGAGACCTCGGCTGGGGCGGT
>JALZGD010000106.1:0-4207 GCA_030861205.1 Actinomycetota bacterium | reverse complement strand
GGGCATCCGAGTGCATCGCATTCGTTCGCGATGCCGGATGGACGACCGTCCGCGGCAACACCGACGTATGGATCACCGGAGACCCGCAGACAGTCGAAGACCCGAGCGACCGCGCGCTGCTACAAGCGACCGCCAAGGCCCATGCGATCTCGCAAGACGACGCGCAGTGGCTCATAAATCTGCCCCTCGGCCACACCGGCCCCGGCTCGATGCTGTTGGTTCACGGGACGCCCGACTCGCCTTTCGTCGCGCCTCTTCCAGACGCAGGAGCAGCCGAGTTCCGTCCATACGAAAGCAAGGCTTCGGTCGTCTTCTTCGGTCACGTACATCTTGCGTTTACGCGGCGGTTGCAGGACGGCACACTGGTGTCGAATCCGGGTTCGGTGGGCCTGCCGGCGGATGCACCAAGCGCGTCGTACCTGATCGTCGATCAGCGCGGCTCGGACTATTCGCTGATCCATCGCCGCGTCGACTTCGATCGCCAGGCCGTCGCGCACGCAGTTAGGACCAGCGACAATCCTTTCTCGGAACGTTTCTTGTCGCTGCTCGGCGCCCCGTGACGGAAGAGCGCCTCTATTCCGTCAAAGAAGCAAACGAAATGCTGCCGTACATCGCGCCCGCCCTCGTCGAGCTGCGCGAGAAGTTCGAGGAAGCGGCAAAGATCAAAGCGGCCGTCACGCAAGCAGCGGTCACGAATGGCGGGTCGCGCCATCGCGACTCTTGGAACCGAACGATGGCTCGCGTCACCGAGTTGATCGAACGGTTGGCGGAATGGCAGATCGAGCTACGCGATATCGAGACGGGGTTGATCGACTTCCCCGCACGATTCGGCGACGAGGACGTGTGGCTGTGCTGGCGACTCGGCGAGCCGTCGGTCGCATACTGGCACCGTAGAGACG
This sequence comes from Actinomycetota bacterium, assembly GCA_030861205.1. Classification (GTDB taxonomy): domain Bacteria; phylum Actinomycetota; class CADDZG01; order CADDZG01; family WHSQ01; genus JALZGD01. Next base: position 3,308 of record JALZGD010000106.1, on the reverse strand, counting down.
AAGGGTTCGCAGAACGTCAACCGCTCTAACGTCCCGGCGCGCACGACTCGTAACGCCTAACTCCCGGTGAACCGCGGAGACTGCTGCGCGGCGGCTGCGCGCAAGCCTTCGGCTAGGTCGCTGCTTCGATACGCCGCGGCAACGACCTCGTCGAAAGCGGCTGCCGAATCAGGATCGCCGGCTCGCGTATTGGTCATGCGGTCGACGACGAGCTGGATCGCCTGTTTGGCCCCGCCGACCGAGATAGGGGCTAGCGCTGCTATCGAGCGAGCGAAGTCGTCGACGACGCCATCGAACTGATCTACCGGCACGCTCCTGGTGACGAGGTGCGCGGCCAAAGCCTCGGCCCCCGTGAAGCGCCGCGCCGCCATAAGGATCTCCTTCGCCACGGCTGCCCCGCATAGGGCTACGAGACGTTGCACGTTCTCGAGGTTCACGACGATCCCCAGAGTCGAAGATGGGATGCCGATCACTGCGTCGTCGGTCGATATGCGGAAGTCGCACACCGTTGCGAGTTGGAAGCCGCCTCCTAGGGCGGCACCAGCGCAGAACGACTTGCCCTCTCCTCGTACGACCACGACGCGCGCTTCGTTGTCGGACGCGATCTCGTCCAGTGCCTCAACGATCGCGTCGCAGAGCTCGATCGACAAGGCATTCCGCGCTTCGGGACGGGCGAGCGTCAGTGCAGATACACCGCCACTGTGCTCTATGCGTACGAGCAATGCGCTACTCGATGACCGCGATGACGTCGCCTTCCTGAACGACCCCACCTTCGACGACGTTCATCTCTGCGACGACACCACTTCCTGGCGTTTCGACCGGGATCTCCATCTTCATGGATTCGAGGATGCAGATGGTGTCGCCGGCCGCAACCTCGTCTCCGGTCGACACGAGAACCTTCCAAACGTTCGCGACCATCTCGGCGACGATCTCTTCACTCATGGCGACGTCAGCTCCGCGTCGAGAGCGGATCTATCGGGGACGGCCGGAAGCGACAGCAGGCGCCTAGCCTCGGCGGGATCGGCAACCGATCGCCCGCTCCCTTCGACCAGACGAGCTGCGGCCGCGATGAGGTCGCCGTTGGACGATGCCATCTCGCCGTTCGGAAGATAGAAGTTGTCTTCCAACCCCACCCTGACGTTGCCTCCGAGCGATGCCGCGGCAGAAACCAAGCGCCACTGGTCGCGGCTGATGCCGATGACCTCCCAAGTGCTTCTGGAAGGGAGCAGCGAAGCCATGTGCGCGAGCGTTTGAGGCTGTGGAGGGGCGCCGCCAAGGACGCCCATGATCAGGGAGAACTGAACGGGTAACTCGAGAAGGCCCATATCGATCAAGGGAAGCACGTTTCCTATGTGGCCCGTGTCGAAGCATTCGCATTCGGGTTTGACGCCGACGGAGTTCATATGTTCGAGCAGGAACATGATGTCCGAGAAGGGGTTCGCAAAGACGAAATCGAAGACGAGAGACTTCCTCTTCGACGAGTACTTCGCGTAGTTCATCGAGCCCATGTTGAGGGCGCCCAGCTCGGGCTTCAGAGCGGTGATGTGGTGGACCCTCTCCTCCATCGGAACGCCGATGGCCCCCGTCGAGAAATTGATGATCAGATCGGGGGCCTCGGCGACGATCGCTTGCGTGATCGACCGGTATTCCTCGATCCGATAGCTGGGCGTGCCGTCTGGATAGCGCGCGTGGATGTGCACTACGGAAGCTCCCGCGTCACGCGCTCTGCGAGCCTCGGCGGCGTAATCGTCGGGCGTGTAAGGGATGGCCGGGCACTGGTCGCGGTTGGCCGCAACCCCCGAGATCGCGCAGGTGATGATGCAGGCGTCGATCGTTCCTTGCGTTTGCATCAGACCGGTAAGACGCCGTGCTTGCGCCAGGGTCGTTCGACCTGCTTACGACCCGCAGATCGAAGAGAGCGGATGATCGTCGAGCGAGTGTCGGCGGGGTCGATGACGTCGTCGATGAAAGACCACCCCGCAGCTATATAAGGCGATATCTGCTCGCGGATCATCGCCACCATCTGATTGCGCATGTCGTCTCGCTGGTCTTCGGGAGCGGCTTCGATCTGTTTGCGGAAAATGATATTCGCGGCCCCCTCAGGCCCCATGACGGATATCTCGGCCGTGGGCCAGCCCACGATCAGGTCCGGTTCGTAAGCGCGACCGTTCATCACGTAGTAGCCAGCTCCGTAGCCCTTGCGCATCACTACGGTGAGTTTCGGCACCGTTGCCTCCGCGACGGCGAACAACATCTTTGCGCCGTGTCGGATGATCCCCTGCTTCTCGACCGCGCTTCCGACAAGGAAGCCGGGACAGTCCATCAAGAACAACAACGGGATGTTGAAGGCGTCGCACAGCCACACGAACCGAGCCGCTTTGTCTGCACCGTTGACGTCGAGTGCACCACCGAGGAACTTCGGTTGATTCGCAACGATCCCGACGGCGCGGCCGGCGAACCTTGCGAATCCGGTCACTACGTTCTTCGCCCAGTCGGGCTTCATGGGAAAGAAGTCGCCTTCGTCGGCTATCGACTCGATCACTCGGTAGACGTCGTACGCGCGTCGTGGGTTCGCGGGAACTATGTCGTAGAGATCCTCGCACCTTCGGCCATCGCCATCAGTTGTCTCGATGACGGGAGGCTCTTCCAGATTCGAAGACGGGAAGTACGACAGGTACTTACGGACGGTCGTGATACATGTCTCGTCGTCGGGAACCTCGAGATCGGCCACACCTGAGAACTTCGTGTGGATCTTGGACCCGCCCATGTCCTCGGCAGAGACGTCCTCGCCGACCGCGGCCTTGACGAGGTGAGGCCCGGCGAGCGCCATGTTCGAGTTCCCTTTGACCATCGGTACGAAGTCGGCAAGGCCGGGGATGTAGGCGGTCCCCGCCGCGCCGGGGCCCATCATCGCGGCGACCTGCGGCACGACCCCCGACATGACGACCTGCTCGCGGAAGAGGTCGCCCGTCCGAGCGAACATCGAACCGGTTGCTTCTTGGATGCGCGCTCCTGCGGAATCGACCAGCCATACGAGTGGGATGCGTTGCCGCAGGGCGAGCTCGCGGATACGCGTTGCCTTGAGCTCGGTGATCATGCCCATCGATCCGGCCATGACCGTGAAGTCGTATGCGATGACCGCGACGTCTCGCCCGTCAACCCGACCGATCCCAGTGACGACACCGTCCGCAGGCGTGAACTTCCCCTGCATCTGAGGCGACTGCGACTGATGATGAGCGAGCAGCCCGAACTCGAGGAACGAACCCTCGTCGAAGAGCAGGTCGAGTCGTTCACGAACGGTCAACTTG
>JALZGD010000305.1:1465-2620 GCA_030861205.1 Actinomycetota bacterium | reverse complement strand
GCTCATGGGACTTACGACCTACTACCAGCAGCGCCAGCTGCAAGGACGCCAACCCCAGGACCCCTCGGCCCAGCAGATGCAGGCGTTCGGCAAGATCATGCCGATCTTCCTGACGGTTCTCGCGTACTCGTTCCCGTCAGGGCTGGTCGTGTACTGGCTGACGACCAACCTCTGGACGATCGGCCAGCAGAGGTTCATGTTCCAGACCGCGGGCTCGGGCGACGCGACTTCGCAGAAGGCCTCGGGGCCCGCCGTGAAGAAACCTGCAGGTAAGCGCCCTGGCACCAAAGAACCCGGGGCGGGGAAGCCCTCCAAGTCGGCGCCGTCCAAGGGTGACGGCCGCGGCGGGCCGCAGAAAAGCGCGTCGCAAGAGGACAGCTCGAAGCCGAACCCGAATCGCAAGAAGAAGAAACGATGACCGACGAAGAGAACGTGGCCCAAGCAGAAGATACGCGGGCCGAAGCGGCGACCGGTGACGATCAGGCTCCTCAGGAGGAGCGCCCAGAGCCGGCTACCCCGGAGGAGGTCGCCGAAGCGGCGAAGGAGTTCCTCGTGGGGCTCCTCGGCTCGCTGAAGCTCGCGGCCGAGGTGGAGACGTCGGTGGAAGACGGCACGGCTCAGATAGACGTGACGGGCGAGGGCCTTGGCATCCTTATCGGGCGCAGGGGCCAGACGCTCGATGCGCTGCAGGAGCTCACTCGCACAGCGGTTCAGCGCCGCGTCCGTTCGCGGGCACGCCTGCTGATCGACGTCGAGGGGTATCGGCGCCGACGGCGCGACTCGCTTGCCGAGTACGCGCGCTCGATGGCCGAGCGGGCCAAGGAGCGAGGGACGGAGATCGAGCTTGAGCCGATGACGGCGTACGAACGCAAGGTCGTCCACGATGCCGTTTCGGAGATCGATGGTGCCTCGAGCTTCAGCGAGGGCGAAGAGCCAAATCGCAAAGTCGTCATCCGCGGCGAGTAGAGGCGCGTTCCCGCAGGTCAACCTATGTTCCGTGATTTACATCCGGACATTGCCGTGCAGCTTCACGCGTACGCCGACCTGGTGCGTGAGTGGTCCTCTCGCACCGATCTGGTCTCGGTGCGAGACCTCGCTCGGTTCGGCGAGCGCCATATCGGCGACAGCCTGCGCCTAACGGGCCTCGTCGACGCG
>JALZGD010000305.1:0-1455 GCA_030861205.1 Actinomycetota bacterium | reverse complement strand
ATCGGGGGCCGGTCTCCCCGGCATCCCCCTGGCGATCCGTTTCCCGCTGCGCGAGTGGCGCCTCCTCGAACCGCGGCGCAAACGCGCGGCGTTCCTGGAGGAAGCGGTTCGGGCGCTCGCACTTCCGAACGTGACGGTCCTGCCGCTAACTGCCGAAGCGGCGGCGCGCGATCCCCACCTTCGCGACGCTCACCCTTTGGTGGTGGCCCGGGCGCTGGCACCGCCGGTGACGGCGATCGAACTGCTGCTGCCGCTCGTGTTGCCCGGAGGACGCGCTGCGATCCTCGTCGCCGACGGCGCTATCCCGCCGAATTCCACTAGATGGGGGGCGGGGATTGCTACAGTGATGCGTGGGCCAACAGATGGAAAAAAATGACATCTAACCTCGACGAGCTCCTGGGCTTCCCGCAGACGTCCGGCGGCGGCGCCGTGATCGCCGTCGCCAACCAGAAGGGCGGCGTCGGCAAGACGACGACTGCCGTCAACCTCGCGGCGGCCCTGGCGCTGCGCCAGCACCGCGTACTCGTCGTCGATCTGGACCCCCAAGCGAACGCGACGACCGGTCTCGGTCTCGACCACCGGAGCGTTGCCCGGTCGACCTACGACGTCTTGACGGGAGACGCTCGGGCCGCGGACGCCATCGTAGAAACCACCGTTCCACGGTGCGACTGCATCCCGGCATCCCTCGACCTCGCCGGCTCGGAGATCGAGCTCGTGGGGGCGATGGCCAGAGAGCGCAAGCTCGCCGAGGCGCTCGCCGAGGTCGCAAGCCGGTACGAGTTGGTCTTCGTCGATTGCCCCCCGTCGCTCGGGCTTCTGACGGTCAACGCCTTGGTCGCCGCGCGGGATCTGGTCGTCCCCGTCCAGTGCGAGTACTACGCGCTCGAGGGCCTCGGCCAGCTACTGCAAACGGCCGGCCGCGTGAAGCGATCCTTGAACCCGGATCTGATGATCACCGGCTTCGTGATGACGATGTTCGATGCGCGCACGAAGCTTGCCGGCCAAGTGGCCGATGACGTCCGCACGCACTTCGGCAGACTCGTGTTTGACACCGTCGTTCCGCGCAGCGTCCGGCTGTCGGAGGCCCCCAGCTTCGGCGAGCCCGTAGTGACACTCGATCCCGGGTCGCGCGGGTCGGGCGCCTATCGATCGCTTGCGGTGGAGGTCGAGGAGCGCTACGGCCTCGCGCCCCCTCCGCCTCCGCCCCCTCCGCCGCCTAAAAAGACCGACCGCTCTAGCGTTCGTGTCGGGCCCGCGGGTCATTCAGGGCGCGGCTATGGCGTTGAGACTCCGGTTCCGGCCGGGGTCGGTGCGGCGTGGCCGCCGCGGGAACCGTGGACGTGACACGAAGGTCGGGATTGGGACGTGGTCTCGACGCGCTTCTCGGCGACGAACCGGCAACAGACGCCGTCGGCGCGATCGGAACGATCGCTCTCGAGGACATCGATCCGAACC
>JALZGD010000105.1 GCA_030861205.1 Actinomycetota bacterium | reverse complement strand
GTTCAAGAAGCAGCGCGCATCCGGTACCGCTCGAACGGAGACTTCGGTGTGCCGCTCGTGATCCGCGCGCCGTACGGCGGCGGCGTGCACGGCGCGCTGTACCACTCGCAGTCGGTCGAAGCTTTCTTTGCCCACGTGCCGGGGTTGAAGGTTGTCGTGCCTTCGACGCCTTACGACGCCAAGGGGATGCTGATCCAGGCGATCGACGACGAAGACCCCGTCCTCTATCTCGAGCACAAGAAGACGTACCGGCTGATCAAGGGCGAGGTCCCCGACGAGCGCTACACCGTCGAGTTCGGCAAGGCCGAGATCCGAAGGCAAGGGACGGATCTGACCGTCGTCTCGTACGGGCTGATGCACCACTTCTGTCTCGAAGCGGCCGAGCGACTCGCGTCGGACGGCATCGACGTCGAGGTCATCGATCTGCGCTCGATCTACCCACTCGACATGGACACGGTCTTGGAATCGGTCGGCAAGACGTCGAAGGCCATGGTCGTCTACGAGGACAACAAGTTCCTCGGCGTGGGGGCCGAGGTCGCCGCGCAGATCGCCGAGCACGCGATCTTCGATCTCGACGCGCCGGTCTTCAGGCTCGCCGGACCGCACGTCCCTGCCATGCCGTACGCGCCTACGCTCGAGCACTGGTTCCTGCCCGACGTCGATCGCATCGAGCAAGAGATGCGCAAGGCTGCCGAGTTCTAGACATGTCGCAGGTTCTCATCCCGACGATCAAGAGCCGCGAGGAGATCGAGCGCGATCTGCGCCGCGGTGTGCCGTTGCGCGCCGCGCCGGGTGTGGACGCGCCGCGCGCCGGCCGGCGGCCCGAGTGGCTGAAGGTCAAGGTCCGTCAGGGCGAGAACTTCACCGAGCTGCGCAACATCATGCGCGAGCGCGGTCTTCACACGGTGTGCGAAGAGGCCGCATGCCCCAACATCTACGAATGCTGGGAGGCGCGCGAGGCGACGTTCCTGTTGTGCGGCGATCTCTGCACGCGGCGGTGCGGTTTCTGCGATGTCATGACCGCAAAGCCCCAGCCGCTGGACCCCGAGGAACCGTCCAAGATCGCCGAAGCCGTGACGTTGATGGGATTGAAGTTCGCCGTTATCACCGGCGTCGCCCGCGATGACATGCCCGATGGCGCGTCCGCTCATTGGGCGGCAACGATCCGTGCGGTAAGAGAGGCGATGCCGGATTGCGGGATCGAGGTACTGATCCCCGACTTCAAGGGTCGCAAGGAGCACCCACGCGCGTCCCTGGCTCGCGTGATCGATGCGAGACCAGACGTCCTCGCGCACAACCTCGAAACCGTGCGAAGGATCCATCCCCAGATCCGGCCGGGCTTCGGCTACGACGCGAGCCTCGACTTGCTCGCGTGGGCCAAGGAGCTACGCGCGGATCAGGTCACCAAGTCGAACATCATCGTCGGGATGGGCGAGACAGAAGACGAGGTCTACGACGCGATGCGCGACCTGCGGCAAGTCGGGTGCGACGTGTTGACCATCGGCCAGTACTTGCAGCCGAGCGTCTCGTGGCACCTTCCGGTCGACCGTTGGGTGCATCCGGACGAGTTCGCGCGTTACAAGGCTTTCGGTGAAGGCGACCTCGGCTTCGCTTGGGTCGAGTCCGGCCCGCTGGTCCGGTCGAGCTATCACGCAGGCAAGCAGTACCGCAGCGCGGCCGCGCGCCTGGCCGGCTGACGACTACAGCGCCGCTCGAATCCGATCGCGGCGCAGCGGTCCCCATTGAGAGCCGTGGTCTGGGAAATCGCCGCGGATCGTGAACGGTGCCTTGATGATCAGCTCGACGTTGCGGTCTTCGGGCTTTCCCGGCCCCTTCGAGGCGAACCCATACTGAGGGTCGTTCGCGGCGAGCTCGCGCGAGATCGACGCGAGGTTCAGAACCGGATCGGACGTGCCGGGGGTGATGGGGGCCGCGTGATCGACCATCGTGCCGAAGATCGACAGCGTCCCGTCGCGGTTGTCGACTATCTCGATCAGCCTCGACTGGCATGTCCAGTCGATGTGCGCTGCGGTCCCGATGTCCCAGAACCCGTTGGTCTTCTTTGCAGGGTCCGGCCGCGGCGTTACGACGTTGTTGTGGGTGTGCCCGTTGACCCAGGCAATGACGTTGGGGAACCGATGCACCAGCGGCTCGATCTCGTCGGCGAGGTGGCGGGGTTGGTCTGAGATCTGCGGCTGACCGGGGTCGATCATCTTGCTGGCTTCGTTGTCCAAAGAGCGAAGGCCGTGATGTGAGAACAGCACGATCAGACGATCTTGGTTCTTGGTGCGCACTTCGTTCCCGTTGGCGTCGAAGTAGACGGACGAAGCCTCGATCAATCGCTGCTCGAGCCACTTCATTTGGTTATCACCGATACTGCCGGAGTCGAGCCCTCCCGGATTCACCGTGTCCAGACCGATGTAGCGGAAGCCGGGCGTCGAGTCGTTGAACCAATAACTCATCACGCCGTTGCTGTCTTTGGCCTCGGGAAGGAAGCCGTGCCCGGCCGGCGTCCCGGTCGTGTCGAACATCGCTTTGATGTAGTCGTCGCGCGTCGTGATCTTGCGCATCGGATCCGCCGTTACGGGTCGGGCGGGCGCTGCTGCCCAAGCCGTCGGGTTGTCGCGCAATGTCTGGAATGAGTCGCAAGGGTCGACCCCCGGCGGTAGCGCGATGACTTTTGCAGGTCCGGTCGCTGCCGCTTCGAAGAACGCATTGCGCGGGGCGTTCCCTTGCATCAGGCCGTCGTGGTTCCCGAAGACCTGATACCAGGGGAGCCCGATGCCCGTCGCGGTGAACGGCTTGACGACGGCCTCTAGCGTTCCTGGGTAGTCCGGGAAGCCCCACTGCTGCTTGTACTTGTCGGCGATGCCTTTGTCGGGGTGCCAGTATTCGGGATCGGCCCAGTCGGGGGACTGCGTGCCTTCGTAAGCCGGCCCCCCAGAGTTCGACGTCACGCTCTTACCGCCGTCCATCGTGTCGATGAACCAGCGGAGCTCGTTGAGCTGCTCGTTGTCGACGTTGTCTCCAGTCGAGATACAGAACGCGAACGGCGCCCCTGTTACCGGACCGGCACCGATCGATCTGATCCGCCGGATCATCGCTTCGAGCACGTGAAGTGACATCGTTTCGTGTGGACGGGACGCTGCATTGAACGGAACCTTGTCGCATCCGTTCTCGGGCCCGGCGGTCCGATCGAGGAACTCAACCCGCGCCGGTGATTGAGCATCGACGATGTGCACGTCGGTGATGTGAACGAAGTTGACGAGCGATTGGCCCCCGCGGCCGCTCGAGAAGCGGGACGCCAGGTCATCTCTCAGGATGTGAGGCTCGCCCGGTCCGGCCGCGAGCCGGAAGTACTTGCCCTTCGATCCCGAACCGACCGCGGCTCCCTTGACGATCGTCTGGGCAAGGGTCGTCAGATCCGCAGGTGATGCATCGGCCGGGATCGCCCACTTCACCCACGCGGGCAAGAAGAGCGAGGACGCTCCGACGGCGCCCGAGAGCTTGAGGAAGTCGCGTCTAGTGAGGGCCACGCCAGTCTTTTCGCCGCACGGGCGGGACTTCCTTCGCTTATCCAGATCTCATCTGTTCGGAAGACGGGATATGCGTGGCTTGCCTTGTTTGAACCCTGACTGTCAGGTGTGATCGAGGAGGGCCCGGGCCGTCTCGTACATCGACCCAGCCCAGTCGTCCGCCATCTCTTTCAGCCTGAAGTTCTCTAGCCCGAACCGCTGCTCGATCGATCCCGGGCTCGGCCCCCTCGCCCGCGCCGTTCGATGCTCTCGATCGAGCTCGCCCGCCACTTCGCCCTGGTCGACATCGACGTCAGCTTGGTAGACGCGCCCGCTGGGCCGGAACCAGAGAGGCCGGTCGTTCTCCAAGACAACACTCCAGTGGTGCTCGTGTACGAGCGCGTGATGGATCGAGCACAACATCACGAGATTCGACAGATCGGTCGGCCCACCCAGGACCCAGTGAACGATGTGATGGGGGTGAAGGAACGTCTTCATCTCGCACCCGGGAAACGCGCAGCCGCCATCGCGGTGGCTAACGAGACGACGCAACCACCGCGGCACGTTGTGAGCGACACGACCGATCCCGACGTCGCCGTCCTTACCTGTCGCGACTACTTGATATCGGCAGTCGCACGCCAGCTTGCGAGCGACATCGGGATGTAGCGCAACGCCGTCCTCCGTCTCGGACGCATAGGTTTGCGACGCGAGCGCCTCAAGCGACGTGTGCACGACCACCGTTGCACGATCCAGGTCGGCATCCTGCGCGATCGCGTTCGATGCGACCACTGCCAAAGCGTCCGCGCGCTTGCGATCGAGCGGTTGCACGCCGTCCGAGACCTCTTCGTCAGGGACGTCGGGCAGGCCCTTCGCGATGCGATCGATAGCGGCTTTCACTTTCAGGCCCTGATCTTGCGGGAGCAGACCGTCGATGCAGAGCGCCTGGTTGTCCCATGTCCAGTACATAGAGAGGTATCGGTTGCGGTGTGGCTCGGACGCATCTGAGGCACGTTGCAGTGAATCACCCTTCTTCCTGATCGCAGAGGGCGTCACGCGTTTCGCCCACTCGACAAGTTTCGGTTCGTCCGCCGGCGTGGCGAAACGAGCGAGCTCGACCGTCTTGTCCAAAGAGAGCTCGCCGGTGGAAAGTGCTGCTGCAAGTCGCGGGAGGTGCTCGAGCGCATACGCGGCTTCGATCAAACGGCGCGCCTTCCAACTCGATACGCCGTAACGAGCCGCGAACCAGGCAGAGAACGTCGGGAAGCCGTTGTGTTCCCACGCGCCTTCCCGATCGAGGTCGACGAGGGTGCGGAGGCGCTCACGCTCCATTGCGCCACTCGCCCGATGGAGCCGGTCCATCCGATCGATCGCGTCGCCTTCCACATCTTTACTGTAACGAACATATGTTCGCTTGTCAAGCCAAAACCGCAGCTCAGGGACCCTATCTGCGACAAGTACGCGTCTGGCAAAGAGTGCGCGCCTAGCATCGCGACCTCTATGGAGCTCACCGAAAAGGACGTCAGGACGGCTGCCGCTCTCGCCTCGGTGCTGTTGCCCGAAGGCCATGGCCTACCGGGCGCCGACTCGATCGCTTTCGCCGATCGTTTCCGCCGGCGAGCTCAGGCTTGGGAGCGTCACGTGGGCAAGCAGTTCGCGTTGCTACTCCGGTCGTGGAACCTGTCGCCTTTGATCGCCCATCGCAAGACGTTCGTCGGTCTTGACCGGACGACGCAAGCATCCTGGGTCGACGCTTGCTACCACTCGCGCAGCGCGTTGCGGAGATTCCACGTCGCAGGTCTCAAGCAGATCCTCTTTCTCGTGTGGGCCTCGGCCGCCGAAGTAGAAGAAGCGCTCGGCTACGACTACTCGTGTCGCAAGGACAATGTCGCGCGCGGCACGCTCGTCGACCAGCAGGTGATAGTTCCAGCGACCGCGTCGCACGATGCGCCGAAGGACTACTACCGGTTCGGTCCCGCGATCGCCTCGGGTGCAGTCCCACAGACGCGAGCGAACACGTGGACGTTCGATAGCCGCCCGCCGGATGATCGCAGGCTCGAGACGTTGAGCTATCCCGAGGTCCGCGACCGCGCCGTCTTGAGTGCGGATGTCGTCGTTATCGGCTCCGGCGCCGGAGGAGCGGTAGTCGCGACGACACTCGCCGAAGCCGGCTTGGACGTCATCGTGGTCGAAGAGGGCTTCGCTCCGAACGACGGTGACTTCAACGGGCCGCCGTTCGAACGCTTCCAACAGTTCTGTCGCGACAACGGCACGACACAAGCGTGGGGCATGCCTCCGATCCCCTTACCGATGGGAAAGGTCCTCGGCGGCACCACAGTCGTCAATTCGGGAACGTGCTTCCGGGCCCCCGACCGCATCCTGCAGCGGTGGCATGACGAGTACGGGCTGAACCACACGTCGGCGACAGACCTTCAGCAGCACTACCAAGACATCGAGGCGTTCCTGAACGTTCGTCCGGTGCCGTGGGAGTTGCTCGGACCCAACGGCATGGCTGCACACAAGGGCGCGGTGGCGCTGGGCTATTCGGGGGGACCCTTGCTGCGCAACATCGCCGACTGTCACGGATGCGGGCAGTGCGCGTTCGGGTGCCCGACACACGCCAAGCAGGCGATGCATGTCAGCTACCTGCCACGAGCGTGGCGTGCAGGCGCGCGCATCATCGAGGGGTGCCGCGTCGATCGCATCCTGACGACGGGTGATGTCGCCACCGGTGTCGTTGCGTCGTTGTTGGACCGCACCGCAAAGAAACGTGCAGAGGTGTGGATAAAGGCGCGGCAGGTCGTTGTGAGCGCAGGGGCCGTCTTCTCTCCAGCTTTGTTGATGCGAAGCGACGTTCCGGATCCCTCGGGCCAGACAGGGCGCAACCTTCGCATCCATCCCGCAACCGGAGTCGGTGGAGTCATGGATGACGGCGGCCCGTACTGGAAGGGAACACTGCAGTCGTATTACATCGACCAGTTCTTCGAGAGTCACGAGCTGATGTTCGAAGCGACGACGTCGGTACCCGGAGTCGGCGCGGGCTCTCTTCCGGGGATCGGCGCCCGCGCGATGCTCGAGCTCGCCGACGCATCGAACCTCGCAACGCTCGGGTTCTATGTCTCCGACACGTCGAGCGGTCGAGTCTTCGCTCCGCGCAAAGGAGGCGCGGTGGCTACGTATCGCTTGAACGATCTAGATGCGCGCCGCATCGCTCTCGGGCTCGCCGTTGCAGCCGAAGTCCTTCTCGAAGCCGGCGCGCGGAAGTTGTATCTCGGAGTATCGGGCCTCGATGCTCCGACACCTGCGGAGCAAGTTGATCAACTGCGCGACAAACCTCTGCGATCCGGCAATCTCAGAATGACGGGCTTCCATCCGATGGGAACTATCCGTATGGGGGCCGATCCACAGCGATCTGTGGTCGACGCTTACGGCGCTCATCACCAGATCGCAGGCTTATGGGTCGCTGATGCGAGCGTCTTTCCGTCTTGCGTGGCAGTGAATCCGCAGATGACGATAATGGCCCTCGCGAAACGAACCGCGGAAAAGATCGTCGCTCTCGAGAAAGGCGATATCGGATGGCAGCAGCCGTCACGCGTGGTCCAGTCGTCATAACCGGAGCGTCGTCCGGTATCGGGCGCGCGTGCGCGCTCTATCTAGATCGCAACGGTCACCGCGTCTTCGCCGGTGTTCGCAAGGAAGCGGATGCCGAATCTCTGCGCGAGCAAGGAAGCAACCGCATGTCGCCCGTATTGGTCGATGTCACGGACCAGGAATCGATCACGAAGGCACGCGATCATGTCGAAGCGGATCTTGACGGACGGCCTCTGCACGGCCTCGTCAACAACGCAGGCATCACGATCTCCGGTCCCGCCGAGTTCGTTCCTATCGACGAAGTCCGGCGACAATTCGAGATCAACCTCTTCGGTCATATGGCGATGACCCAGGCGTTCCTTCCAATGCTGAGGCGATCCAAGGGTCGCATCGTGAACGTCGGTTCGATAGGTGGGATCAACGCACTGCCGTTCATGTCTCCTTACTGCGCAAGCAAGTTCGCGATGGAGGCGTTCTCGGATTCCTTGCGCATGGAACTCGCCGCGTGGGACATGCGCGTGTCGTTGATCGAGCCCGGGAGCATCGCGACGCCGTTGTGGGAGAAGGGAACGGGACAAGCAAACGAGCTGATCGACGAGCTGCCTCCAGAAGCGAGCGAGCTGTACGGAGACGCTATGGAGAAGGCGAAGAAAG
>JALZGD010000304.1:537-2639 GCA_030861205.1 Actinomycetota bacterium | reverse complement strand
CCGCGTCGGCCTGCCCCACCTCCCGGCTACGCCGTCGTTCAAGGAGGCGCTCGCCGACCTGCCGCGACCGACGAACGATCCACCCGGAATTCCGACCGATCACTTCGTGCGCACTCTGAACGGTCTTGATGCCGCTCGGGTGGCAGCGTTGTCGGCGGGGCAGACGATGCGCGACCTTCCAGCCGAGTTCCACCATGCGAGCTACCGCCGCCGGGCGAACCGGCGGGTCGCGGACGGCACTCCCACCGAGAAGCGTGGCGGCGCACCTGCGGGTCTGCGCCGGCTACGGCTGGACGAACCGTCGAAGGCCATCACCGGCGCCGCCGCGCGCGAGTTCGTCCACCCGACGGAGGATCGAACGCTGACGCTGCGGGAGTGCGCTCGGCTCCAGACATTCCCGGACTCGTTCATGTTCAGTGGCACGTACTCCGAGCGGGCGACCCTCATCGGGAACGCCGTGCCACCCCAGTTCGCGGAAGTGATCGGACGCGCGGTCGCCGCCATGCTGCGCGGTGACCGCCGCATCGCGGGATCGTCGGGTCGGCTGATCGCGTTCGAGACGACCGCCGCCGACGGGAAGAGTCCGGCGTTGCAGCACGTCACGAGCCGCGTGCAGGCGCGATACAAGCTCACGCCCACGCTGTTCGGGGAGACAGATTGACTCTCGACCGACGGGGGCCGTTCGAGAAGGCGCGACGGCTCGGGACTGGCGCCGCCAGAATCACCCTCGACGACAACGGCTGTCGGAAGATCATCGGAACGATCGCTCGCGACCTCGGTGTCGTGGACGACCGGGTGGCTCAGCCGAGCGCGCTACCGGACTTCTACTCGCCCGAGTTCGCCGGATGGCAGTCGAACGGCGCCACCGGACTCGAAGCGTTCGAGGCCCTCGTCGACACGACGATTGACGGCGAGCTGTTCTTCTACTGTCTCGCCGCGATCCACCTTCGACGGCTGAAATATCAGCGGATCCTGGCCGCTCAGCCGTTGCCCACGCTCGAACAGGTCGGACCTCGCGCGCTGCTGCAGTACGGGATGGCTCCCCCGTTCTACCTCGCTACGCTGTTGTTCTGGCGTAAGTGGGTCTACGACATCGACAACCGAGCCGCTCAGGAAACGGGGTACATCTTCGAGCCGATCATCGCCGCCTCGATCGGCGGTGTTCCGTACTCGGCCAAGAGGAGCCCCGTCAAGCGCCGTTCCGGCAGCGGTGGACGTCAGGTCGACTGCCTCCGCGGAGACGATGCGTACGAGCTGAAACTGCGGGTGACGCGCGCTGCGTCGGGACAAGGCCGCTGGGATGCCGAGCTGGCGTTTCCGGAGGACTGCCGGGCCAGCGGGGTACGCCCGATACTCATCGTGTTCGACTCGACCGAGAGCCAGAAGCTGACCCAGTTGCGGGACGCTTACGAGAGGGCCGGCGGCGCGCACTTCGTCGGCGCGCACGCGTGGGCACACCTTGAAGACCTCGCGGGGGCGACGATGGGCGTCTTCCTCGAGAAGTACGTCCGGCGACCACTGGAGAGCCTCCTGCATCAGGCTCCACCGATGGATGAACTGCCACCGCTCTCGCTCCAGCAACAGGACGGCGCCATCGAGATGCGGCTCGGCGACTTCACGATGCGGATCGACCGCATCGCCGAGGATCTGGATCTCGAGGACCCTGGCTCCCTGCCGGACGACATTGACGACGAACTCCCTGGGCCCTGACACGACTGCTCTGCCCCCGCGTCGAGCACGGCTGAAACTTTTGGCCGCGCCTGACGATGCTGTCGGTCTCGTCCGCGAGGTCGCGCAGCGCGTCCTCCACGAGATCGTGCAGCACCTGCCGCAACGGAACACCGCCGGAGGCGACGCCGAGTCGGCATTCGCGCTGACGCGACGTGGCGCAAGAGGAACGCGTCGGTGCTCGTTGCCCGGACGGCTCCCACGAACTCGCGAATAAAGAATCTCGGTGAACGTCTTGACTGCGCGCTGTTGCGGAGGCCACAGTGGGCCCCCTACAGATCGGGGGATCACATGATTTCGGACGATGCGTCGGCACTGTTTCGTGACGAGTACCTATCGGTGCTCCGCCAAGTCATCGAAGACAGCGAGGTGCA
>JALZGD010000304.1:0-527 GCA_030861205.1 Actinomycetota bacterium | reverse complement strand
ATCGGGAGGCGCTCCTCGACCGGTTGGTTGCCGTGGCGGGCGAGAGCGGCATGACGCTGAGGAAGGTGGCCGCCGCTCATTCCGTCGAGCAACTGGCGGCGCAGCATGGGCTGGACCTCGCAAACGCGCCGCGCAACCTTGATGAGTGGTTGAACTCGAACCACCTCCAGTGGTCGCGGCTCGTCACTTCTTGACCTCCAACCACCCTGTTCGAAAGGCGATCGCCATGCCACGCATTCACCTCGGCGACCTTGAGGAGCCCGTAGCCGCGCTAACGGGAGACTTCGACGGCAGCGACCTGCCCGACACGCCGATCCCGCTCACGATCGTTCTCATCGTGGTCGCGGCCTGAGGGGTTCCCGTGACCGCAAACGGTCGCCTCGTGCTTGCCGGCGGAGCGGCCCGGCGTGTCGAGGCGGTCGACGCGCTACGCGAGTTCGTCGAACGGGTGCATCCGATCGTTTCGGACCCGGACCCCGAATTGTTCTGGCAGTGTGAACCGCACTTCCGCGCGCTGCTATCCTCGG
>JALZGD010000303.1 GCA_030861205.1 Actinomycetota bacterium | reverse complement strand
CGGCTGCGGCGATCGCCGATCGCCCGGCGACCTCGGCCCCCTCGGCCCTCACCAGGGCCTGGGCGTGAGTCACTTCGACCTCGCGTGCGCTCGCCAGGACTCGCTCTGCGGCGTGCACCTCGGCGGTCGCGGACGCTGCTTGCTCACGCGCCTGCTGAGCGTTGCGCTGCGCGTCTTCCGACGACGCGTCCAACGTTGCCGCTTGATCCGACCACCTTTGCAGCTCGACTGTGAGCAGCCTGATCCGCTCGCGGTATCCCTCTTCGGTCTCCGCTGCCAGACGTGCTTCGATCCGCTTGGCGCGTTCGCTGGCCAGTCGGTGGAGGTCGCCCAGTCGCTCGGCGGAACGGGTGATGCGACGTGCAACATGCTTCGCGCCCTCGGCGCGCTCGGCGATCGCTTCGCGCTCTGATGCTGCGTTCGACAGCAGAGCTCTCACGTTGGCGAGCTCTTCTTCGAGCAATTGAGCTCGGTGGGAGTCGGCTTCCGGGTCGTTCTCGCTCGCAGCTGCGGTTAACCGTGCGAGCTCACCGGCAGCTACGCGCTGCTTCAGTTCGATCTGCTCGGATCGCAGTTCCGAGTAGGCAGCAGCTGCGCTCGCTTGACGCTTGAGTGGCTTTATCGAACGTCGTAGCTCGCTCAGGACGTCGTTCAGACGCGTGAGGTTGTCCTCGACGCGCTCGATCTTCGTGAGTGCGCGCTGCTTGCGGCGCTTGTACTTGCCGACCTGGGCGGCTTCTTCGATGAAGGTACGTCGGTCCTCGGGCCTAGCGTGGAGAACGGCGTCGAGCTGGCCCTGGCCGACGATCGTGTGGATCGATCTTCCGATCCCCGTGTCCGACAGGAGCTCCGTGACATCGAGCAGCCGGCACGGCGCGCCGTTGATCCGGTACTCCGATGCGCCGGATCGGTCTGTCGACCGGCTGATCGTCACTTCGTTCAGGTCGAGTGGCAGGACGCGCGACGTGTTGTCGAGGGTCAGCTCGACCTCGGCGATGCCGAGCTTGGGACGGCCCGGTGAGCCGGCGAAGATCACGTCCTCCATCGAGCCACTTCGCAGTGTCGACGGTGCCTGCGAGCCCAGCACCCACTGAAGGGCATCGGCGATGTTCGACTTACCCGACCCGTTCGGGCCAACGATTACGTTCACGCCCTGCTCGAAATCGAGGACCGTGGCGTCGGCAAACGACTTGAAGCCCGCAAGACGCAGGCTTTTTACGAACATGAGGTCAACCTAGCAGCGGCTTTCGACGGGACTGCGGCAATCCGTGCGCCAGAGATGGGCGCCGCTCCGGCTACTTGATCTTGAAGGTCTTCTCGTTGCGCGGAGGCTCGCGATCGACCTGGACACCCGCGACGCGAGCGCCTTTGGGCCCTGCACGGCACAGCCCGACGACCCTGTACACCTCGTCGCGAGGGCCCTCCAGGACCGCCTCGACGCGCCCGTCGTTCAGGTTCTTGACCCATCCGGTGACGCCTTGCTCGTTCGCCTTGTCGGCGATCGCTTGTCGGAAATTCACACCCTGGACGTCTCCCGCGACGAAGACGTGTACCCGGGTTCGATCCTCCACGTCGTTACCTCCTGCTACTGCTGCGGCGGGCTGATTTTCGGTACGGGCCGGCATCCCGGCTTTCGATGCTCTTCATGATTGGCACTGGGGACAGAAATAGGTGACGTACTCGCCGTCCTCCACGCGTTCGATCGTCGACCTGCACCGTCTGCACGCGTCGCCTTCGCGTTCGAAGACCTTGAGCTCCCACTGGAACACTCCCGGCGGGACGGGGCTGAGGGTATTCGTCTCGAGAGCGATCGTGCCGCCAGCCTTCAACGCGTCCTGCATCGTCTCCATGAGAGCGCGGTACAGGCGCCGCACGTCTTGCGACGTGAGCTTGTTGGACATGCGGTCGTGGCTGATGCCCGCGGCGAACAAGACTTCGTCGGAATAGACATCGCCGAGTCCCACGATGAACGTCTCGTCCATCAATAGCTCTTTCATCTTCGCTTCACGATCGGCGAGCAGTCCCGAGAATTCCTGCCACGCGACCTGATGCTCGAGCGGGTCGATCTTGAAGTCGTTCATCCCCTCGAGCTTCTCGACCTCGTCGGCGTCGGTGACGAAAACCTCGCCGGTTCTTTGGGGGTCGACCATCCGCAGATGCCCGCCGATCGTGAAGGTGATGACGATGTGGGTGTGGGTGACAACCGGTTCCGAGGCACTCGTTTTCATCAAGCGCCCGGTGGTGCTGAGGTCGAAGACCATGGCCTTGCCGTTGTCCAGGTCCATGACGAGTCTGCGACCCAACCTGCGCACCCGTTCGATCTTTGCGCCGACCAGCAGTTCCTCGAACTCCTTGCGCCTGCCGTGGCGGCGGATGATCTTCATCGCGTTCGTGCCGGGGCGTATCTCGACCTCTTTGATCCGCCGGCCGATTACCTCGTTCTCGAGATCGCGGCGCAGCACTTCGATCTCGGGGAGCGCGAGCATCATCGGTGGGCGCTCCGGTCCAGGGTCTTGAGCGCGGCGCGGGCGGCCTGCTGCTCGGCCTCCTTCTTGCTACTGCCGGCACCCGTTCCACACAATTGCGCGTCGATATAGACATGAGCGCTGAACTGCTTGTCGTGATCGGGCCCCGACGAGGCAACTCGGTAGCGC
>JALZGD010000104.1 GCA_030861205.1 Actinomycetota bacterium | reverse complement strand
TTCGAAACGGTTGAGTCGCTGGCGTCCGAGCACAACTTGACCGTCGCCAACGACAACTCGCCGCGCCAGGTCGTGTTGTCGGGTGACGCAGATGCCCTCGCGAGCTGTGCCGACACGATCAGATCGCGTGGAGGACGCTGCGTCTTACTCGCTCTCGAAGGAGCGTTCCACAGCCGCGCGATGACCCCAGCCGTACGCGCTCTCGACGAAGCTCTCACTTTCACGAATATCCGCTCCCCTTCGGTCCCAGTCGTGGCAAATGTCACTGCGCTCCCCTACCGCGCGCCGGGCGAGATCCGCAAGCTCTTGTCGGAGCAGGTCACAGAGAGGGTTCGCTTCCGCGAATCGATCGCTTATCTCGTCGAGCAAGGCGTAGACGAGTTCGTCGATCTCGGCCCCGGTTCCGTCGTCGGAAAGCTCGCCAGAGAAACCGCCGAGAACCTAAAGGAGATCGCCCGTGTTTGAGACCGAGCATCACGTCGCGGCCCCCGAGATGGCAGAGATCCTCGAGCGCGTCGTCGTCGCACCGGCAACCGGCCGGTTCACGCCGCATCCTCCCGAGGTTCTGACGACCGAAGGCGAGTGGGTGCAGGAGGGACAGTCCCTGGGCGAGATCGCGGCCGGCCGCGAATCGGTTCCGGTTGTGTCGGCGTTCACCGGCTGGATGATGGGGATGCTCGCGATCCCGGGACAACCGGTCTCGGTTGGAGATCCGTTGTTCTGGATCCGCCCGTGACGGGAGCACGACTTCTCTCGCTCGGCACCGCGATCCCGAGCGGGGTCGTGACGAGTCCCGAGCTCGAAGTTCGCCTGGGATTGACCGCGGGCTGGATCGCCGAGCGCACGGGGATCGCGGCACGACACGTCGCGGCGCCCGACGAGACCGCTTCGAGCCTGGGGATCGCCGCCGCTCGGCGCGCGCTGCACGCGTGCGATCTCGACGCGACGGACATCGACCTCGTTATCACCGCAACCGTGACGCCCGATTGGACGTTCCCGGCGACGGCTTGCCTCATCGCGAGCGCGGTCGGCAGCAAAGCGCCGGCGTTCGACGTGAACGCCGGTTGCGCAGGATTCCTGTTCGCACTGGCTCAAGCAGACGCCAGCATCAAGTCCGGTCAGGCCGACCACGTTCTCGTTGTCGGTACCGAAGTGCTATCCCGCATAACGGACCCCGACGACGCCAAGACTGCGATCCTCTTCGGCGACGGGGCGGGCGCGGCCGTGGTAGGCAAGTCCGACACACAGGCGATAGGCCCCTTCGAGCTGTTCTCGGACGGCAACGCGCCCGAGCTGTTGTTCGTCGACCGCGCGACCGACAAGATCCGCATGAACGGCCGCGAGGTCTACAGGCGCGCCGTCGTCGGGATGGCCGACGCGATCGGACGAGCACTCGATGCCTCCGGCACGTCGCCCGAGGATGTCGATCTCGTCGTCGCTCACCAGGCGAATGCTCGGATCCTCGAAGCCGTCCGTGAGCGACTCGACGTGCCACCCCAGAAGATGTTCTCGAACATCGATCGCTACGGCAACACATCGGCGGCGTCGATCCCGATCGCTCTTGCGGAGGCCGAGGCGGCAGGAGCTTTGAGCGAAGGCGATCTCGTCGTCCTCGCAGCGTTCGGGGCGGGTTTCTCGTGGGGAGCAACCATGGTGCGGTGGGCTCCCGCGCGCTCACCGATGCTGGCCGCGGCAGGAGCGACCAATGCCTGACCGTGTCGCACTCGTCACAGGCGCATCGCGCGGGATAGGCCGCGCGACCACCCTCGCGCTGGCTCGATCGGGATTCGCCGTCGCGATCAACTATCGGAACGACGTCGAGGGAGCCAAGGAAACGCGATCGCTGGCCGAGGATTCGGCCGCCGAAAGCACGCTAGTCCCCGCGGACGTACGGGATCGAGCCGCCGTCACGTCGATGTTCGACGAGGTAGCCGATTCGATGGGACCGATCGATGTCCTCGTCAACAACGCCGGTGTGCGAGCCGACGGTCTCGGGGCGCGCATGACCGATCAGATGTGGGCCGATGTTCTCGACACGAACCTGACCGGCGCGTTCCTCTGCTGCCGAGCCGCGCTGCCATCCATGATCCGCCGCGGATACGGACGGATCGTCAACGTCGCCTCCATCGCGGGTCTGCGAGGAAACCCAGGGCAGATCAACTACAGCGCGGCTAAAGCCGGGCTCATCGGTCTCACTAGATCGCTGGCGCGTGAGGTCGCACGCAAGGGCATAACGGTCAACGCGGTTGCGCCGGGGCTCGTAGACACCGAATTGACCGGCACCTTGACTTCATCTCAACGCGAGTCGCTGCTTGCGGAGATACCGGCGCGCCGGGCGGGCACTGCGGAAGAGGTCGCAGACGCCATCACCTTCTTGGCTTCGGAAAGATCCGGTTACGTGACCGGAGCAACGCTTGTCGTAGACGGAGGAATGACCGCTTAGAGAGGAGTGTGGGATGCCGACGCAGACAGAGATCTTCGAGGCAGTCAAGCAGCACCTGGAGGGACGTGGGATCGAGGGCAGCAAGATCGCTCGCGAATCGGACCTGCTGACCGATCTGGATCTGGACTCGCTCGACACGATGGAGTTCACGCTGGCGATGGAAGAGCGGTTCTCGATCGAGATCCCCGACGCCGACC
Organism: Actinomycetota bacterium; assembly: GCA_030861205.1. Classification (GTDB taxonomy): domain Bacteria; phylum Actinomycetota; class CADDZG01; order CADDZG01; family WHSQ01; genus JALZGD01. The sequence goes on along the minus strand of JALZGD010000104.1, from coordinate 5,173 downwards.
TCGAGAGCCTTCGGACGGTGAACGACGCGATCGCGCTGATCGAGAAGAAGCTGACCGTCTCGGCATGAGCGATGTAGTCATCACGGGCATTGGCGTCGTAACGCCTATCGGGATCGGGTCCGACGCGTTCTGGGACGCGCTGATCGCGGGACGGTCGGGCGGGGGCCCGATCACGCGGTTCGATGCCGAGCAGTACCCGGTCCGGATCGCCGCCGAGGCGCGGGACTTCGAGCCGACGCGCTGGATCGAGCAACGCGAGGTCGCTCGGACCGACCGATTCACCCAGATGGGGATAGCCGCTGCGTGCCTCGCGTGGGAGGACGCGGGCCTCGACGATGGTGTCGATCATGCTCGCACCGGTGTGATCGTTGGTTCCGGAATCGGCGGGCTCGCGACGATCGAGGAGCAACACGACGCTCTGCTGCGAGGCGGCCCGCGGCGGGTCAGCCCGTTCATGGTTCCTCGCTTGATGCCAAACGGGGCAGCCGCCGCGATCGCCATGCGCTTCGGCGTCACGGGGACGAACTACTCGGTTGCATCGGCGTGCGCGACAGGAGCGCACGCCATCGGTGAAGCGCTGAACGTGATCCGATCGGGACGAGCCGATGTTGTGCTCGCCGGGGGCTGTGAAGCTGCGATCACTCCCCTCTCGGTCGCCGCGTTCGCGCGGATGGGCGCGCTATCGACACGCAATGATGACCCGACGACGGCGAGCAGGCCGTTCGACCGCGACCGCGACGGCTTCCTATTCGGTGAGGGAGCCGGCGTCCTCGTCATCGAGAGCGCGGAGCATGCCGCGGCGCGAGGAGCAACTCCGATCGCCCAGCTCACGGGTTACGGATCGACGTCTGACGCGTTCCACGTGACACAGCCCGACCCAGAGGGCAAAGGGGCCGCCCGTGCGATGGAGCTGGCGTTGGAAGATGCCGGCCGCGCTCCTTCCGACGTCGACTACGTCAACGCGCACGGGACGTCGACGCCGTACAACGATCGCGTCGAAACGATCGCGATCAAGAGCGCACTGGGTAACGAAGCCAAACGCATTCCCGTGACTTCGACCAAGGCGCAGACGGGTCACCTCCTCGGAGCGGCGGGGGCGGTCGAAGCTGCCGTGAGCGCGCTCGTCATCCGACACGGATTGATCCCGGGGTCGGTGAATCTCGAGAATCAAGACCCTGAGTGCGATCTTGACCACGTCACCGACGGCCACCGCGAGGGGCGGGTGGAAACCGTCATCTCGAACTCCTTCGGCTTCGGCGGCCAGAACGCATGTCTCGTGATCGAAGCCGTATGACGAGAGACCTAGAAGGACAGGTCGCCCTGGTGACCGGTGGGGGCCGCGGGATCGGGCGCGCGATCACGTTGGGTCTCGCTCGTCGCGGAGCCAGCGTAGTGATCGCGTACTTGCGGAACCGAAGCGCAGCCGAAGAGGTGTGTTGCCTGGCGGAGGAAGAGGCCGTCAAAGCAGTTCCGGTGCGCGCGAACGTCGGGGACGCCTCGCACATCGACTCGCTCTTCTCTCACGTCGACGAAACCTTCGGCCGCCTCGACGTGTTCGTCTCGAATGCGGCGACCGGTGTGATCAGGCCACTCGAGGGCTTGGACGAAAAGGCATGGACCTGGACGATGGACGCCAACACCCGAGCTTTCTTCTTGTGCGCACGGGCCGCGGCCCCCTTGATGCGGTACGGAGGAAGCATGATTGCGCTGTCGAGCCAAGGGTCCCAGCGCGTCCTTCCCGGTTACACGATCGTCGGTGCATCGAAAGCCGCGATCGAAGCCCTGGCGCGCTATCTCGCGGTGGAGCTCGGCCCCCGCGACATCCGCGTGAACGTCGTCTCGCCGGGGGTCGTCGATACCGACGCTCTGCGTCACTTCCCTAACAGAGAAGAGATGCTGCAACAAGGCAGCGATAGGACGCCGCTCGGTCGTGTGGCGTCTCCGGAGGACGTGGCCGATGCCGTCGGCTTCTTGACCTCGCGACAGGCGCAGATGATCACCGGCCATATCCTCGTTGTTGATGGCGGAGCATCGCTACTCGCCTAAAAGCTGATCGACCGCATACGCGGAGTACGCCCGCAATCACGGACGCGCGCCGAAAACGCTGAAGTCCGTTCCGTAACAGTCGACCTCGTAGTAATGATCGAGGTCGGGATCGTTGTACCCACTGATCCTCAGCGTTCCCTCGGTCCGGTCGACGAGATGTGCCCGGTCACCCTCGATCGAAAAATGCCGTTGCACCGTGTCCCACCTCTGATTGTGCGGGTCGCGTGCATCAGCCTGTAGCAGCACGAGATCCCCGTCGCGGCAGACCGCGCCGTCCCCACGCCGGGAGATCCCTCCGTAGTCGATGACGAGCGGCTTTCCTCGGTACTCGACTGGAGAGATCGAGCCGCCGTCTTGGATGAAGAGATAGAGACCCGCCCAGGGTGCTCCGTGGCTCGTGTAATCGCGGGCTTTGACCCACCAATCCGGGTCACCGTCGCGATCGACATCGACGACAGCGGCCACGCGTGGGTAGCTGGTCACATTCCCGGCATCGAGGAACTGATCCTCTACGCCGGCGGGCGTGTCGAGCTTGATCCTCCATGCCGACGGTTGATCCCGGTCCAAGACTGCGTACACGGTCACCCGCTCGTGATCCGCCGCGACCGAGGTGACGCACCCCGTGTCGGATGGAACGCCGGGCACAGCCGTTGGGGAGCATGTACCTCCGTTCACGAACGTAGGAGCGGGGGCTACCGCGGCGTCAGGTGCACGCGGCGTCGGCGCGGCAGGTCTGCTACACGCCGGCAGAAAAAGGAGCGCGCCGAAAACGGTGAGCACGAAACACGCCCTCGTCTCCACAGAGAATCGACTGTAGCGTCTCGCTACTAGGCTCCGGCCCTCATGAACACCGAAAACCAGCGCTCGAGCTTCCTCGCGATCCTGTCCGATCCGGTCATCCGTTCGCTGATCCTCGTCGTGTTCGTCGTGATGACGGGTCTCGGGATCGTGTTGCCGACGCTCGCTCTCTACGCGCGCTCGTTCGGCGTCGGCTACAGCGCCACGGGAGTGCTGCTGGGCGCATTCGGTTTCACCCGACTGTTCGGCGATCTGGGGGCCGGGTCGCTGATCGCCTGGAAGTCGGAACGATGGACCGGGGCTGCGGGAATGCTGTTTCTTGCGATATGTGCAACCGTCACGGGGATCGCGCCCAACTATCCCTTTGCCGTCATCGCGTGGGGATGCGGTGGCATCGGTTCGGCCGTAGTTTTCGCGTCGCTGTTCAGCTACATACTTCGAGCAGCTCCCGAGGGCAGTACCGCACGCACGCTGAGCTACTTCTTCGCGGCGTTCAACGTCGGCATCATCGCAGGCGGCGCGGCCGGTGGCATTCTTGCCGACCGCTTCGGCCTCGCGGCGCCGTTGTTCGCATATGCGGGTTTGCTCGTGGCCGGCGCCGGTCTGTGGATGGCGACCGTTCCGCCGCTGGCGCCGCTTGCCGACAGCGCTGAAGGATCGCGACGCAAGCTACAGCTGCGCGAGATGCTGCGCATCCCGGGTTTCCCGACCGCAATCGTCCTGAATCTCACGTACCTCTGGGTGATCGTGGCGACCTTCGACACGCTGATCCCTCTGTTCGCGCACGACGAACTCGGTGCGTCGAAAGCAGGCGTCGGGGTCCTCTACGCGATCGCAGTCGCTGCAGAGTTCCTGGTGCTCTTCCCCGCGGGCAGCTTCGCGGACCGCTTCGGACGAAAGCGCGTCCTCGTCCCGGGCCTCGCGGGGTTGATCGTGATGATTGTCGTCCTGCCTTTGACCACGTCGACGATCGCGCTGGGCGCGCTGCTCGTCTTGTTCGCGTTCACAACCGGCTTCTCGGGCGTTCCTCCCGCAGCGGTCCTCTCGGACGTCATCCCCAGCGAACACTCGGGCCGCGCCGTTGGTTACTTCAGGTTCTGTGGAGACGTCGGGTTCTTCCTCGGCCCTCTCGTAGCAGGAGCGTCGAGCTCGGCCTTCGGATTCAGAGCGGCATTCGCGATCACCGCGGTGCTGCCGGTGATCGCCTTGCTCCTGACGCTGAGGACTCCCGAGACACTCAAATCCTCGGCGAAGTCGCCTCTCTCTGCCCTACCCGCAGGACGTGAGGCCTAGCGTCCGTGACCCGCGAGCATCCGCGGGCTCGAATCCGTTGCCCTAACGAATAGCGGCCGCGATACCTGAAGCTCCGTCCCGCCGGGACCCTTCATCATCGTGTCCCCCGTCGTGACAAAGATGTGGCCGGTAGCGTCGTAGTTGATCGTGAAGAAATCACCGAGGCGTCGATCCCCCGTCGAGTTGCATCCGGTTCCGTTGCAAGGGAACTGCCCGACGTGGATCGGCCGCCCGGCCGCGTCGGCCACGGAGAACTGCGGGGCGACCTTGACCGACTGACCGTTCGAGCAGCGATGTATGGAGCCGCGCCCGTTCGTCGTCGCCGCGACGTAGGTCCGCACGGAAACGATCGAGCTCGATCCGTCCACGGGAGTCGCCTCGTACCAGCCGACGGCGGCTCTGCCGCTATCGCCTGCGACGGTCCAGGCCCAGAACGGCGTGCCGTTCTGCGTGAGCCGGGGGATCACGACCGGCGTCGACCACTCGTTCGTGTGGGGATTGAACGACGCGAATTCCACCTTGTCTCCGTTTACGAACCCGTAATAGACCCAACCGTCCTTGCCGACGCCGATCGAGTTCATGACCGAGTTGTTCTTGACGCCGGGGATCGGATAGCTCTTCCACGACTTGCCGTCGTTGCGCGACACCTCTACGCCGACGCCGTCGGCAGATCCCGCGTACAGCCCCTTCGGGTCGGTCGGGTCGACGTAGATCTTTCCGTACGCATTGGGATCGGTAAGTGTCTTCCACGTGGCACCACCGTCGGTTGACTTCTCGAGATCGCCGGTGATGCGTAGGTAAACCACGTTCTTCCCGCGGGCCGCAAGCCACGGACGGTCACCGCTGTCCGCGATCGCGTTCGCGTCCGGCCACGTCTTGCCATTGTCGTGCGACGCGAAGACCGACACGTTGGCCAGATCGATCTCGGTGCCGTAGAGGTTGCCGGCCGCGTCCTTGGCGAAGTCGGGGTCGGAGAAACCCGTAGACATCGGTGAGTGGGCCGACGCTCCGGGCAAGAACTCACTTTGCTTCCACG
>JALZGD010000103.1:1799-7842 GCA_030861205.1 Actinomycetota bacterium | reverse complement strand
CCAACGGGAACCGGGCGGCGACGAGCTCTTCCCGCGTGGGCCGATACTCCTCCTTGCACCGCTGGCACAACTTGCGAGCCAGCCGTTGAGCCAGGACGCAATCGAGCGACGATGCAACGAGGAACGGCTCGATGCCCATCTCGGTAAGGCGGGTCAGAGCCGATGGAGCGTCGTTGGTGTGAAGCGTCGAAAGTACGAGGTGACCCGTGAGGGCCGCCTCGACGGCGATCTGTGCCGTCTCGCGGTCACGGATCTCACCGATGAGAACCACATCCGGGTCCGATCGAAGGATCGAGCGCAGCGCCGACGCGAAGGTGAGGCCCGCCTTGGCGTTGGTCTGGACCTGGTTGACGCCGGCCAGCCGGTACTCGACGGGGTCCTCAACCGTGATGATGTTGACCTCCGGCCGGTTCAAGACGTTCAACGTTGCGTACAACGTCGTCGACTTGCCCGATCCGGTCGGCCCCGTGGCGAGGATCTGCCCGTACGGCTTCCGGAACGATTCCTGGTAGCGCCGGTAGTTGTCCTCGGAGAACCCGAGGTCGGACAACTGCATGATCACGCTCGACTTGTCCAGTAGTCGCATGACGATCTTCTCGCCGTGGACCGTAGGCAGCGTAGCGACACGGATGTCGATCGGCTTGCCCTGGACGGTCAGGCCGATGCGTCCGTCTTGCGGGATACGCCGCTCGGCGATGTCGATGTCCGCCATGATCTTCAGGCGGCTCGTGATCCCGTTCTGCACGGACTTTGGCGGGCTCATGACCTCGTGGAGAACGCCGTCGATGCGGAACCGGACCCTGAGCTCGCGCTCTTCGGGCTCGATGTGGATGTCCGAGGCACGGTCGTTGACCGCCTGCGTGATGAGCACATTGACAAGCCGGATGATCGGGGCGTCCTCGGCCCCCGCGCTACGGACGATCGTCTCGAGATCGGCGGCGTCGTCCTCCGTCTGAGCTGCAGCCTCTTCGGCGAGCGTCTCGGCGGTGTGGTCCAGCCGGTAGCACCGACTGATCGCGCCCAGAAGGTCGGACTTCGTGGCAACGACGGGCCGCACCTCACGATTGGTCATCGCACGCACGTCGTCGATCGCAACGACGTTCGCCGGGTCGGCCATGGCGAGAACCAGGCGGTCCTCTTCGTCTATCCGGATCGGGATGACGCTGTGGCGGCGGGCGGTTGCTTCCGGAACGAGCCGCACGGCGGCTTGCTCGACCGACGCCTGCGAGAGGTCTATGAACTCGAGCCCCAGCTGACCCGCGAGGATCGACACCAGAGCGGATTCGGGAACGTATCCGAGCTCGATCAGGACTCGACCGAGAGAACGGCCCTTTTCGCCGGCCTGTTGCTTCGCGTCGGCGAGCTGCTGGTCGGTGAGGATCCCGTTCGCGACGAGGAGTTGCCCCAGCTGACCTGCGGGCTTCGTGGCCGTACCGGCGCCGAGCGTCATCGCTCGCCGTCCCGGTCGGTCGATTCGGGCGTTGTACGCCGTATAGAACGCTCTCCCATTGAGTCACTTATCGGCCCGCAGCGAGCGGACTAAAGAGGCGAATCTCAGTCGGGCAAAGCCCCTCCGTCCCGCTCGTCGCGCTGCCCGGCAGCCAAGAGCTCGTCGACCACGTACGTGATCGAGGGCTCGTCGGCATCGGGCAGCGAAGAGACCGTCCCGTCGTCGTGGATCAGCGTGACCGTGCCGGGGGGCATCGTCTTCACGGGCCCCGGCTGCGGAGGCTCCTCTGTCGTCTGCAAAGCCCCCGGTGTCACCGCGGGAGGTGGTGGCGGCGGGGGCGCGTGTCGGGGCTCTTCTCGAGTGGTCGGGCGGCGGCGGAGCCGAGACCACAGACGGCGGAACATCAGCCGGTCGCGACGGGGTCCAATCGCCGTTGGACGCCGTAGAGGACCTCCAGCAACAGCCCTTTCACATCGGCCCTGTGGCGCGGATCGCAGGCGACGACGGGCGTCTCCGGGGGTATGCCCAGAGCGATCCTGACGTTCGACACCGCCTCGGCGGGATCCACGCCCGGGGCATCCAGGTGGGTCACACCGACCACGTAGGGCACGTCGGCATAGCTCGAGAAAGTCCTCAGGATGTCCGAGGCATCTTCGAACGCCCGAGCAACCGTGGGATCGATCAGGAGGATGAACCCGAGCATCCCTTCGGACAGGACCTCCCACATGACGTCGAACCGCTTCTGCCCTGGCGTGCCGAACAGCGATAGGGCAAGGTCCGGGCCGAGGTTTATGCGGCCGAAGTCCATCGCAACTGTCGTTTCCTTCTTGCTCGAGTGATTGCCGTCCGTGACCGCGCGCTCGGTGCCGACGATCGCCGTGTCGCTGATCGTCTTGATCATGGTTGTCTTGCCGGCCGAGAACGGCCCGGCGACCACGATCTTCAGCGGCCGCGAGCGCGACGTTCGATCGCTTCGCTTCGTGTACACGACCCCAGCCCTCGCCATCGCTGCTACAGCCCCTTGACCCCGTCGATCAGCCGGTTCACCAGGCTCTTATCGATCCCCGAGTCGTCCTCGACGCGGCGGGGTTTGGCGGGCGGTTGACCGTCCTGTCCGTCACTGAAGATGTCGTTCAGCTCCCGCGCCGCCGCGGAGCGATCGAGCACCGGGGGCGGGGGCGCTCCATCCCCGCGAGCGGGGGTGAACGTCACCGTCGGGGCCTCGGGCACGACGTCGTCACGTGGCGGCTCGAGCTCGTCGGGAGCAGGCGTCGCGACCTCGTACATGGGCTGCGGGCGCGTCTCGGGAGTGTCGAAGCGCGGCTCTGCGATCACGGGGGCAGGCCCTGCCGACCCATTCGAGCTCGGATGAGACGGCCGAGTTCCATTCGCACTGCGGCGCTCTAGCGACACGACCGCGCCGCCGCTTTCGGAGTCTCCCGGTTCTGCCCCTCGAGTAGCGAGCTCGACCAGGCCGGCCGAGATGAGGCCGTAGAGGATCTTGAGAAGCTCGAATTCGTCGTAACGGAGCGCGGCCGCGATCTCGTCGACGGACCGCGTGCCGTCGACCGTGACCAACACGCGCCACTCGTCGGGAGCGATATTGATCTCGAGCGCGCCCTCGGGTGGCGTCGGCGACATAGCGAGAACCGAGTCCCCGGAGGGGATGCGGCGGCGGATGACCTCGAGCTCGTCGATGCGCCGCGCCGCCTCCATGATGAGGTTCTCGACGCTTACGGCGATCGGAACCTCGACCTCGGTCGTGACCCCGCCAACCCAGCTGAATTCGCCCGATTCCCACCGGAGGAGATCGAATGCGGCGTCTTCTATCTGCGACCGGATCGCTGCATGAAGGTGCTCTTCGCTGAGCGCCCCGTGGTCTCGCAAGATGTCTCCGATCCTGCGGTTCGAGGCGGCGTGCTCGTCGAGGGCGCGCCGCAGTTGCCCTTCTGTTATCGCTCGGGCTCGCAAGAGGTGGCGCCCCAGGCGTTCGGTCGACAGGCTCGATTGGGCGTAATAGACGTCACCGTCTCGGAAGAAGACCGCGCCGTGCCCCGCCGAACGCGTGACGTCCAGGCGCCCCGTCCGGCCGCTCTGTGACAGCAGCCTGAATATCTCGGGGAGCGTGAAATCGTCGAGCGTCCCTGTGAACATCCGTTTACCAGTCCTGCATCGTGTGCTCCGGCTGCGTTTCGGCAGCCGGTTGCGGCTCGGGGGCTCTCATCTGGACCGAGTCGTCGACGTCGCCCATCGAGGCGGTAAGGATCGGTTCCCCGGCGACATCGAAGAGGTCCTGCGCGGAGCTGTCCATGATGTGTGCGACGCGGCCGGCGGACCTTCTCATTTCGAATAGGACGAGCCCCACTTTCGCGTCGTGAGACGTCATCGCAACCAAGACCGCATAGTCGCCCGCTGCCATCAACACGACGTGGCCGGTCGACCCTTCGACGAACACCTGGGAGAGGTCGCCTTTGCCCATCTCTTGGGCTGCGCGCTCGCCCAGCGCGAGCAGGGCGGCGCTCATCGCCGCGAGCCGGTCCTCTTCGACATGGGGAGGAAGGGCCGAGGCCATCGGCAGCCCGTCGGAGCTGACGACGGCTGCAGCCTCGATCTCTTGCGAGACCGCGAGGAGATCGTCGAGAGCGGCCGCGAGCTGGTCGGCTTTGGTCATCGCATCCTCCTAGCAGTGCAGAGCGCCGTCGTGTGCGCTCCGTAGTCGATAAAGACTAGTCCTTCACCAGTTTGTCGGCACTACAGCCTTAATGGTTAACCGCCTCGTGAGGGCGAGTAACTAGAGGTCGGCTCCTCGGCCACTCCCGAGCTCGCGCACCGCGACCGCAGACATCGTCTCCAGCGGCGGATCCTGCCCCGTCCAGATCTGAAACGAAGCAGCGGCCTGGCGCACCAACATCCCCAACCCGGGCCAACTCTGTGCCCCGACCGCGCGGGCGGCGTCCAGAAGCGGAGTCGACGGGGCGTGGTAGACGAGATCGACGACCACCTGCGTCGCACTCAAGCGGATGTTGTCGAGCCGGTCGCCTTCCCTCATCCCGACGGGGGTCGCATTCACGACGAGGTCAAAGCCGCCCGCGGAGACGACTCCGTCGGACCAGCCGATCGACCGAGCCCGGCCCCCGGACGCCAACGGAACCAGAAGGGCGGCCTGCTGTTCGTTGCGGGCAGCGACGGTCAGCTCTGCGATGCCCAGCTCGTCCAGAGCGCGAACGACAGCCCGCGCGGCTCCCCCGGCCCCTAGAACGAGAGCGCGCTTCCCGGGGGCCTTGAATCCGGTGTCGCCGTCGAGGAACTCGCGGAAACCATCCACGTCGGTGTTGTGGCCGACAAGCCGGTCACCAACCCGTTGGATCGTGTTCACCGCACCGATCATGCGAGCGTCGCCCGAGACCCCATCGAGGAGCTCGACGACCGCCTCCTTGTGGGGCATCGTCACGTTCGCACCCATGGCCGACAGCGCGCGCAACCCTCCGACGGCGGCCGGCAGGTCCCCGGGCGGGACCGGCCACGCGTGATAGGTCCAATCGATGCCGAGTGTGCGGAACGCCGCGTTGTGCATGACGGGCGAGAGGGTGGATTCCAAAGGCCACCCCAAGATGCCGACGAAGTGCTGCGATGAGATCGTCCTCAACATTGCAGCGTTTCGTAATGCGCCTTATCGCGCAGGAACTGGTCGTAGTCCGACGAGAATGCATGATGCCCGGAGCAATCTGCGAGCACGTAGTAGAGGTACGAGCCGCTCGCGGGATGGGCGGCGGCGTCGAGCGAGGACGAGCCTGCCGCTCCGATCGGGGTCGGAGGCAGCCCGGCATTCAACCTCGTGTTGTAAGGGGAATCCACGTTCAAGTCACTAGTCGTAAGCGACGTCTTGTGCTCGCCCAATGCGTAATCGACCGTCGCGTCGATGCCGAGCTTCATCCCTAACTTCAGCCGGTTGTAGATGACCTCGGCTATCAGCGGCCGGTCTTCGGGCACCTTTGCCTCCGCTTCGATCATCGACGCCACGATGATCTGCTGATAGGGCGTATAGCCCTGGGATCGCATCTCCTCGAACCCCACTTTCGCCGCTTGCTCGTCGAACGTCCGCACCAAGCGCGTCAACAGCGTCGTCGCGGTGTCGGTATCGACCACCTGGTAAGTGGACGGGAAGAGCAGCCCTTCGAGCGAGTCGACGTCGGGAGGCTGGAGGCTCGATCGGATGTCGCCCGACCGCGCCTGATTCAAGAAGTCGTCTTTCGTGATGTTGGTCTTGTCCGCGGTGATCGCCGCGAAATCCGTCAGCCACGAGCCTTCGGGGTACGTCACGCGGACGAACGGTGGCCTCGGCGGATTGTCTAGCAACGCTTGCAGTGCGTCGGCCGCAGACAACCCGGTTGGCAAGCGGTACGTCCCGGCCTCCACACCGCCGGCGCCGCCATTCAGATACGCGGATATCCGGAACCCGAGACCCGACTTGATGACGCCCTTGCCAGCCAGTAGCTCACCGATCTCCGTCGTGCTCGCGCCCTTAGGGATCGTGACTTCCACCTTCGAGCCGGGTGACGAGGATCCCCAGACGCCGATCGATCGCAGGTACAC
>JALZGD010000103.1:335-1789 GCA_030861205.1 Actinomycetota bacterium | reverse complement strand
GGTACACCGTCCCAGCGAGCATGCCGATCGCAAGTAAGCCGACGACGACGGCGATGAACCTGACGACTCTGCCCCTTCTCGTCAGCGCCATCGACCGTCGTCCAGGTAGCTCTGAAGGATCACTTGTGCGGCGAGCGCGTCCCGCATCTGCTTCCGCTTCGCAGGCGCCACGTTGGCATCACGTAGTCGACGCTCGGCCAGCACCGTCGTCATGCGCTCGTCGTACTCGCACACCTTGACGCCGGATGATTCCGCGACGGCGTCGGCAAAAGACCTAGCCGCGGCGACGGCCGAACCATCATCTCCCGAGAGCATCGTTGGCCGCCCGACGACGAGGGTTGACACGTTGTTGTCTTCGATCAGCTCGCTTAGCCGCGCGACGGCGTCGGTCGAGCGCGTGTCTATGACTTCGAGCGGCACGGCTACGGTCGTCTCGAGGTCGGCGATCGCAACCCCGATGCGCCGCGCTCCGACGTCGATACCCAAGACCCTCGAGCGAGGAGACGCCACGCGACGCTGCTAGTCGTTCAGCGCGTTGCGAGCGCGAGCCGCGACCGCCTCGAGCGCGTCGTCCAGCTTGTCTGCGCGCGGCCCGCCTGAGATCGCCAGCTCGGGCTTACCACCGGCTCCCCCACCCAACAGCTCCGCGCCCGGCTGTAGCAGGTCGCGCGCCGACACCCCGGCGGTGACCAGATCCTTCGACACCGACGCGACGAGGTTCGCCTTCCCATCGGTCGTGCTACCGAGGACGACGACTCCAGTGCCGATACGACCGCGAACGGTCTGTGCGAGGCTGCGCACGGCGTCGACCGCCGAATCGCGGCGAGCGACGACCAGCTTTCCGGCCTTTAGCTCCACGGCCTCCGACGCGAGCGTGGCGGCCTCCTCGGTCGCCCCCGCACGCTCGACCGCCGCCAGCCGTCGCTCCATCTCCTTCTGCGTGGCGAGAAGCTTCTCGACGCGCTCGGCTACTTCTTCCGGTTGCGCTCTGAGCTGTTCCGCTGCCTGCTCCAGCACCGCAGCTCGTCGTTCTAGGAATGCGATCCCTTCCCGTCCGACCAAGGCCTCGATCCGGCGGAGGTTCGCGCCGACCGACGACTCGCCGGTTACGACGACGGCGGCGATCTGGGTCGTATGCGGGACGTGGGTCCCTCCGCACAGCTCCTTCGAATACTCGCCGACCTCGACCACGCGTACGAAGTCTCCGTACTTCTCGCCGAATATCGCCATAGCTCCGATCGATCGTGCGAACTCGTAGCTGGTTTCGTAAGCCCGTACCGAGTCGTCCATCAGGACCCTTTCGCCGAGCTCCTGAGAGATGTCGCGTAGGCGGGTGGGGTCGATCGCTTCGTAATGATGGAAGTCGAAACGCAGGCGCCCCGGCTCGACGAGCGAGCCGGCCTGGCTCGCGTGGTCACCGAGGCGGTCCCGCAAGATCCAGTGGAGGATGTGCG
>JALZGD010000103.1:0-325 GCA_030861205.1 Actinomycetota bacterium | reverse complement strand
GATGTGCGTCGCGGTGTGTGCCCTTTCTGCGGCGCGACGTCGGGCCGCGTCGACCGTGGCGCGGATCTCGTCACCGACCGCGATCTCGCCCGCGACGACCTTCACGCGGTGGCCGGTGAGCCCCGGGAGCAACCTCTGCGTGTCGAGCACCGATGCCCTCCCCCCGACGGCCTCAATGACCCCCGTGTCTCCTACCTGCCCCCCGCCTTCGGCGTAGAAGACGGTGCGATCCAGGATCAACTCGACCTCATCGCCTTCTTGGGCAACGGTGAGCGGTCGCGTGCCGTCCGAGATGGCGATCACTCGCGACTCGGCGCCCAGGAAC
>JALZGD010000302.1 GCA_030861205.1 Actinomycetota bacterium | reverse complement strand
CCCCTTACGTATGGGGTGGGGAATGGCTCAGCCGGACGCCGGCGGGCTACCCGTACGGCGCGCAGCCGCACGGAGGGGTCGACTGCTCTGGGTTCTCTTGGTACGTCCTGCGCGAATCGGCGCCGGGGTGGTCACCGCAGCGGCCCTACAAAGGGTGGTCGCTACCCGAGCGAAGCTCGGCCCAGATGGCGGAGGCTACGAGGAGGAAGCACCGGCTCGGGTTCAAGCAGCTCGCGCCGGGAGACCTCGTGTTCTTCGCGCCGTCCGGCACCAGCTCTGCTCCATCGAGCGTTTACCACGTCGGCATCTACGTCGGCCGCGGTTGGATGATGGATTCCTCGGGATCCAAGGACGGCGTGAGCCTCGACTACATGGGCGCGGGGTCTTGGTATCGCGGCCAGTTCATCTTCGGTCGCCGCGTTATCAGCTAGACGAGCGGGTCGACGCCGAGCGTCTAGTCGTGGATGTAGACGGGCGTTCCGATGGGGTTGCGGTAGTAGAACCCCTTCGTCACATACATCGGGATCCGCACGCACCCGTGGCTTACGGGATATGGGGGCACTTCCGGCTCGCCGTGGATCGCGAACCCCGAGTAGAAGTAGCTCGGGTACCACAGACGACCGAGCCGGCTCGTTCTCCACCCCGGGATCTTCCGCTCGATCGTGAAGTTCCCCCGCGGCGTGTGCGCCGTGTACGTGTTGCCATCTGATTCGTACTGGTACTCGCCTCCGCTAGAGACGGGCAATGTGTGCGTCACGCGTCCCTTGTGCACTTCGCGTAGGACTTGCCGAGAGATGTCGACATCGACAAAGTTCTTCGGGCCCCGCTTCGGCGTCTGAGGTCGGTGTGACGTTGCTATCGCTTCCATCTCCTGCGGTGTGATCGTTGCGTCGCGCGCCATGCCGTGGTACTTCTCGAAAGCCCACGTTGCCTGCTCCATGGCGTATCCGAACTTTCCGTCGACGGCGCCCGCGGGATAAGTGATCGATCGCAAGGTCCTCTCCGCGTAAGCCACCTCGTCGCCCGCTGACCCATATTTGAGCGTCACGTCCCAGCGAACGGCATGCGATCGCTTCAGATGATCGATCGTGCGCAGGGCGAACCCTTTTCTACGCAAGCCGTCGATGATCTTCGGTAATGCTTTGCGATTGCTGGCGCGCCAAAGATCGAGCGAGATGATCGATCCGCCTTGTGCGTTGTGGACGGCTCGGTGCGCCACATGCTTCACCGTGCCGCCGCCGACGCGCATCGTCCACAGGACCGATCGGTAACCGAGCGCTGCGGCATCTCTCAGAACCCTTAGGTCCCGTTTGCCGGCCGGCGGCCTGAAGAATGGATGGGGATAGGCCTTGATCGAGTTGAGCGTCTTCTGAGCTCGAGTCAGCGACGCCCTTATCTGCTCGTCACTCTTGGCGAGGAACGATCCGTTATCCCAGCCTCGGTTCCCGAACGCGTTGCCGGCTAGATGCACGAGGCGCGATTTCGCCTTGTGATGGGCGATCCACTGCGCCGGGATGAAGAACGAGGCTCGCGCGTTCTTCGTCTTCAAAATCGTCGACAGCTTCACGAGCTTGTCGGCTTTGGTATGCCCGTCGAACGTAATGAAGGCCACGCGCTTCTGGGGCCCGACCACCCATTCGCTCGGAGGGAGCGATCCCGCTCGCGCTGTGGTGACGGGACCGGCGATCGTCGAGCCCACGACCATCAGAGACAGGATCGATGCAGCAACAGGCCTTTTCACGGGCGGAAGTCTAGTGCCCGGGGGGGCGCGCTTCGGGAACGCCGTTGCGCCACCGGCCACTATGTTTCCTCGGTGGACTCTGTGTGGCAGGTCGTCCTGGAAGTCGCCCTGGTAGCGAACGCGATCCTGGGTCTTGCCTACCGGGTCTACCGCTTCACCAAAAAGGGCCCGGTTGCCGACGTCGTTGGACAGGCGATCCTCGGCGCTCTATTGCTCGGGCTCGCGGCTGCTCTGTTCCAAGATCAGGCATGGGCCAGATGGCCGGCCCTCGGCTATGCGTTGCTTTTCGCGGTGATCGTCATGCCGGTGTGGACCCTCGGCGTGTTGTTGCCGATGCGACCTCGCGCTATCGACTACGCCTTCACGTTCACGTACTGGCTCGTGCTGGGCGTCGTGGTCGTCGCGGCGATCGCCGCGTAGTAGCGCTAAGTCGCGCTGCCGTTGCTCGAGACCAACAAGCCCCAGTCGTTCAGGCGACGCGACAGTTCTTCGGCCGTCGTCTGGTAGAGCAGCGCGAGTGCCATGAGGTCGTCTTCCCTGATCGTCAGCACGCGGCCGTTGTAGTCGCCACGCTGGATCTGTATCGCAGTCGTGAAGCGGGATAAAGGGTCACGATCGCCGGCGGGGACCTGATCAAGTCCCTCGAGGTTCAAGACAACGCGGCGCCGCTGCTCGGTCGCGCCGGCAGCTACGCCGCCGTCGGGAAGGATCTCCGACGTGGGCACTCCGTAGAACTCGGCCAGCTCCGCGAGACGCGCCACCGTTACGTTGCGATCGCCGCGCTCGTACGCGCCGACGACTGCGGCTTTCCATCGGCCATCCGAGGCGTGCTGAACGTCCTGTAGGGACATCCCCTTCTGGGTTCTGATCTTTCTCAGCCTGTCGCCGAGAGCCTTCGAGTAGTCACCGTTCAAGACGCTCACGCTCCCTGATGT
>JALZGD010000102.1:5097-7844 GCA_030861205.1 Actinomycetota bacterium | reverse complement strand
CCTTTTGGTGGCTGCGGCGAACTCAATTCCGTAGACGGAGGTTTCTTCATGGCTGAGATAAAGCTCAACGCTGAGCTGAGGGCCGAGCCGGGCAAAGGGCCGGCACGCCGGGCTCGCGCCGAGGGCAAGGTCCCGGCGATCGTCTACGGGCGAGGCATGGACCCGGTAGCAATCGCCGTCGATCGCCGCGAGTTCGTCACGGCCCTCAAGACGGATGCGGGCATGAACGTGCTCTTGAACATCGAGTTCGACGGCCAGTCGACGCTCGCTTTGACGCGGGAGCTCCAGCGCGACCCCGTCCGTGGGACCTTGCTGCACGCGGACTTTGTCAAGGTCGATAGGACCCAAGAGGTCGAGGTCGAGGTCCCGGTCCACCTCGTCGGGGAATCGGCCGGCGTCAAGGAAGGCGGTGTGCTCGAGCACCCGCTCTTCCAGCTGCGCGTCAAGTCGCTCGCCACGGAGGTACCGGAATCGGTCGAAGTCGACATCTCGGGCCTCAATATCGGCGAGTCGCTGCGCATCTCAGACATCGCCGCGAACACCACGTTCCAACTCCTCGACGACCCCGACTCGATCGTCGCGAGCGTCGCGGCTCCTATCTCGGAGGCCGAGCTCGAGGCGATGGAGGCAGATGTCGGTGCTGCTGCCGAAGCACCGGAGGAGGGCGCGGAGGTCGAAGCTGCTCCCGAAGGCGAAGCTGCCGAAGGGGACGGCGCCGCGAGCGGTGCCGAAGAGGGGTCGGCCGAAGCCGGCTGACTTTCGTAGGTGCCACTTTTCAGAAAGACCAGGGATCGCGAACCGTCTTCATCCGGAAACGGCGCGCGGTGGATCGTTGTCGGGCTTGGCAACCCGGGTCGCGAGTACGAGTCGACGCGGCATAACGCGGGAGCCATGGCGCTCGACGAGCTCGTCGAGCGCGTGCACGGCACTCTGAAGCGGCACAAAAGCGGATGCCTTACGGCCGACACATCCATCGCATCGCATAGCGTCGTTCTGGCGAGGCCGATGACGTACATGAACGAATCTGGCCGCCCCGTTCGCGCGCTTATGTCGTGGTACAAGGCGTCGCCCGAGGACCTGATCGTCCTGCACGACGAGATGGATGTCCCTTTCGGCGAGATCCGGATCAAACAGGGCGGAGGAACCGCGGGACACAACGGGTTGGGGTCGATCGTTGACCATCTGGGCTCGAAGAGCTTCAACCGCGTGCGTATCGGCGTCGGAAGGCCGCGCGGTAGCGACGCGGTCCGCCACGTGCTCGCCGGGTTCTCGTCCACTCAGAAGAAAGAGCTTCCACAGTTGATCTCTTCGGCCGCCGACGCGGCCGAGCGCATGATCGAGATCGGCGTAGAGCGCGCCATGAACGAGTTCAACACCCGATCGACTGCGGGATGACTCGATGACAGCCCTGACTTCTCTTCTCGACCTGATCCCACAAGAGCACATCCAAGATCTCGAACGCACGAGAAGCGCGCTTACGGTCCCGGACGCCGCGAAGCCTTTCCTCCTCGCGGCATTGGTGCGACGACTCGGTGTCCCGGTTCTCGCGGTGACGGCCCGCTCTGAGGACGCCGAGCACCTCGCCAGGGACGTGCAAGCGTTCCTCGGCGCGGGAGGTGCCGAAGTCTTCCCCGGCTGGGAGGTGCTTCCCGGCGAACCGCTGTCGCCCTCGGTCGAGACGATGGGGCGAAGGCTCGACGTCTTGACGCGGCTGGGACGCGGTGAATCCTTCGTCGTCATAGCGACGGCGCAAGGGATCACGCAACTGGTCGCTCCGCCGCGGGACATAGATGTGATCGAGCTGCGCGTGGGAGCATCTCTCGATCTCGACAACGTCGCGACGCGGCTCGTCGCAGCAGGTTACGAGCGGAACTACATAGTCGAACGACGCGGCGAGTTCGCGATCCGAGGCGGGATCCTCGACGTCTTCCCGCCGGCCGCCGAGCGCCCCGTTCGTGCCGAGCTATGGGGGGACGAGATCTCGTCGCTCAGACAGTTCGCGCTCGCGTCTCAGCGCAGCTTGCAGGAGCTCGATGTCGTCGAAGTCGCTCCGTGTCGGGAGCTGCGCGCCGACGACTTCACGATGTCTCGCGCCGCGACCCTCGCGGCGACTAATGACGATCCCGCCCTTGCGCAGCTGGTAGAGGGGGTCATCGAAGCGGGGGCCGAGCGTCTCTTGCCTCTGCTGACGGACGGCCTGGTGCCCTTGGCGTCTTTGTTCCCCGACGCGTCGCCTGCCGTTGTGATCGAGCCCCGGCGCGTCCGAGACCGAGCAGACGAGGTCATCGAGCAGGTAGAGGAGTGGACCACGTCGGCCGGCATCACTGCGCGGCATTACGCGCCGCTCGACGAGGCGCTCGCTCCCATCGCGAACGTCGCGTTCTTGTCGAGCTTCGTCGAAGCCGGAGCGGATGGCGATCTCGCGGTCGAGACGTGGACCTCGGCCGCCGGGAAACCAGAGGAGCTCGCCGAGCGCCTTTCGTCGTTGATGCAGCGCGGTTACCGGGCGGTGATAGCGGCGTCGCTACCCGAGGCTGCCGAGACGCTCAAGAGGAACCTCGCTGCGCTGGGCCTTGCGTTCGATGTTGTCGAGGATCTCGGGACGCCGCCGTCGACGAACCGAGGGCAGATCGTCGTCGCCGAACTGGGCCGTGGGTTCGTCCTCCCGTGGGCGGAGCTCGCACTCGTTGCCGAGTCCGATATCACCGGCCGCCGATCCGGCGCGGCTCGGCGCCGGATCGCAGCGC
>JALZGD010000102.1:0-5087 GCA_030861205.1 Actinomycetota bacterium | reverse complement strand
GCGCTGCCGAAGGGCCGCTCGATCTTCTCGAAGGTGACGCCGTCGTGCACGAGGTTCACGGGATCGGTCGTTACGCGGGCATGGTCGAACGCAATCTGCTGGGCGTCCATCGCGAATACCTGATCATCGAGTACGCAAAGGGCGACCGCCTGTACGTGCCGAGCGACCAGGTCGACCTCGTCTCGAAGTACGTCGGCGGCGAAGCACCGCGCATCAGTCGGCTTGGCTCTGGTGAATGGGCCAAGACGAAGCGCCGCGTGCGGGCGCGCGCGCGCGAGATCGCCCGCGAGCTCGTCAAGTTGTACGCGGAACGTTCACGTTCGTCGGGCTTCGCGTTCGGCGCCGACACGCCGTGGCAGCGCGAGCTCGAGGATTCGTTCCCGTACGAAGAGACGCCGGATCAATTGCGCGCGATCGACGAGGTCAAAGACGACATGGAGAGCGGCAAGCCGATGGATCGTCTCGTCTGTGGCGACGTCGGCTACGGGAAGACCGAGATCGCGGTACGAGCTGCTTTCAAAGCCGTCGCGGCCGGTAAACAAGTCGCCGTGCTTGTCCCGACCACGATCCTTGCGCAACAGCATCACGCCACGTTCACGGAACGATTCAGGGGGTTCCCCGTGCGCGTCGAGATGCTCTCGCGTTTTCTGTCGACGAGCGAGACGAAGAAGGTCTTGGACGACCTCGCCGTCGGGAAGATCGACGTCGTCGTAGGGACGCACAAGCTGCTGCAGAAGGGCGTCACGTTCTCGGATCTCGGCCTGCTCGTCGTCGATGAAGAACAGCGGTTCGGCGTCGAGCAAAAGGAGAAGATCAAGGCGCTGCGCGCCAACGTCGACGTGCTGACGCTCACCGCAACTCCGATCCCGAGAACGCTCGAGATGGCTCTGTCCGGGATCCGCGACATGTCAATCGTCGATACGCCACCAGAGAACCGTCATCCCGTCATGACTTATGTCGGCGACTACGACGAGCTGACGGTTGCGTCGGCGATCCGTCGTGAGTTGCTTCGCGACGGTCAAGTCTTCTATGTCCATCACCGTGTGGACACGATCCAACACACCGCCCGCGTCATCTCGGACCTCGTTCCCGAGGCCCGCGTCGGCGTGGCGCACGGGCAGATGGATGAACGACAGCTCGAGCAAGCGATGCTCGAGTTCGGGGATGCGAAGACGAACGTGCTCGTATGCACGACGATCATCGAGTCGGGACTGGATATCCCAACAGTGAACACATTGATCGTGGAACGCGCCGATCTCCTGGGCCTCGCGCAGATGTATCAATTGCGCGGGCGGGTGGGCCGCGCCCACGAGCGCGCGTACGCATATCTGTTCTTCCCTCCCGAACGCTCGATCACCGAGGGAGCGCACGAGAGATTGAAGACGATCTCAGAACACACCGGATTGGGGTCCGGATACCGCATAGCGATGCGTGACCTGGAGATCCGTGGAGCCGGGAACATGCTGGGGGCCGAGCAACACGGGCACATCGCGGAAGTCGGCTTCGATCTCTACGTGAAGCTCATGTCTTCGGCCGTCGACGAGGCCAAAGGGCTCCCGTGGAACGAGGACGGTGAGGTGCGGATCGATCTACCTCTGCAAGCGTTCATCCCGAAGAGCTACGTCGCGGACGAGAACCTCCGCCTCGAGTCGTATCGAAGGATCGCCGCCGCTCGAACTCCGGAGGACATAAACGAGGTTCGAACCGAGCTCGAAGACCGCTATGGGAAACCGCTGCCCGATCCCGTCGCCGCGCTGTTCCAGGTAGCCGAGCTGCGGCGGGTCATGATGTCCGCAGGGATCACGGAGGCGGCGACCGTCGCCAAGAACCTCCGCGTCCGCCCTGTCGAGCTCGAGGAATCCAAGCAGATTCGTTTACAGCGAATCGTTCCTGAAGCTGAGTGGCGACCATCCACGCAGACTCTGCTCGTCCCCGAGCGGGTTCTGCCTAAGAGCGGCGTCGTCGAGTGGGTCACTAACCTGTTGCAGCAGTTAGCCTCACCGACCGGATGAGGACGCGATCTAAGCCGCGATATTCGGGCAAGGCATCCATCGCGATATGTGCATTGCTTGCCGCATCCCTGCTATCCGGTTGCGGCACGGCGTTCGCAGCGAGGGCTGCAGTCGTCTCTGGCCAGGCGATCTCGATGCGACGCGTTTCGGACGCACTCGATGCATTCGTCAAATCTGCTGAGTACAAGAAGTTGCTCGGCCAACAAGGCCCTGCGGAGATCAAGAGGCAGTTCGAACAGTCGTTCCTCGGCGCCCAGATAAGGCATCAGGTCTTGAATCCCGCTGCCGACAGGCTCGGGGTCGACGTGACTCAAGACGAGGTCGATGCTCAGCTCCGCCACATCGAGTCGCGCTATAAGGACAAAGATGCATTCCAGAAAGCGATGGCAGACCAAGGCCTCTCGCTCGCACAGCTGACGCAATTGGTTCGCGACCGGACGCTCCAGGACAAGCTTCGGGCTCACGTCGTCCAGGGCGTCGCTCCGTCGGACGACGTGCTGAAGTCCTACTACCGCGATCACAAAGCCGATTACACGGAAACGCGTGCGTCGCACATCCTCGTAAAGAAGCACTCACTGGCGACGGATCTCGCCCATCGGTTGCACGCAGCCCCCGCATCGAAAGTTCACTCGTTGTTCGCGGCGCTGGCGAAGAAGTACTCGACCGATACGGGCAGCGCGGCCAACGGGGGTGATCTCGGCTACCAGAAGCCGGGTCAGTTCATCCCCGAATTCGAGGACGCGGAGGCAAAGCTCGGCGTCGGCGAGGTTTCGGATCCGGTACACAGCCAGTTCGGATGGCACGTCATCATGGTCACCGGCAGAAAGGTGGAGTCGTTTCAGTCCGCTAAGGACGATATCGAGCAGCTCGTGGCGGGATCGACCGAGGAGAACGCCTGGGAGCAATGGTTGCGCAAGACGTATGCGGCCGCTCACGTTCGTGTGAATCCGGTGTACGGCATCTTCGATGTCGTGTCGCAGCAAGTGATCGATCCACCGAACGAGCACGTGCCTGGGACCGCGCCGCAACGGCCCAGCCCGGTGGTCCCATCGCCGGGAGCTAGCTAACAGCATGCCTCTCGTCGTCGTCCCGCTCGGTCGCGACGAGACCGGGCTGCTCACGCTGAACGAGTGGGACACGCTCAAGTCGTGCCGCCGGGTGCTGTTCGAGCAGGCCGACCATCCACTTGCAGCGAGGTTGCGCGCAGAAGGCATCGACGCGCGGCCGCTCGACGTCGAACCGTCCGCCGACCTCGAGGACTGTGCGTTGGTCGTCGATCCGACGTCTACCCGGACCTCGGACCTGGCACGCGCCGGCGCGCGGGTGTCGGCCGGGCCCGCCGTGACGCCGGACGATCTGACCTCGGCTCACGCCGCGTACGTCGTCAGACGAGCGGCGTCGTCCCTTGCATCCCTCGTCGCGATCATGGCGAGGCTGCGTAGCTCTGATGGATGTCCTTGGGATCGGGAGCAGAGCCATCGATCGCTCGAAGTGCACTTGATCGAAGAAGCGCATGAAGTGATCGAGGCG
Source organism: Actinomycetota bacterium (assembly GCA_030861205.1). Taxonomy (GTDB): domain Bacteria; phylum Actinomycetota; class CADDZG01; order CADDZG01; family WHSQ01; genus JALZGD01. The sequence continues at coordinate 1,545 of JALZGD010000102.1, read as the reverse complement.
ATCGATCAGGGGTTGGTCGGCACGGATCTCGAAGAGGAGCTCGGGGATGTTCTGCTGCAGGTCGCTTTCCACTCGCAGATGGCTGCCGACGATGCGCGATTCGACATCGCCGGAGTGGCCGACGCGATCGTTGCCAAACTCGTTCATCGGCATCCACACGTGTTCGGCGACAAGGTCGTGTCGGGAGCATCCGAAGTGGTCAAGAACTGGGAAGAGATCAAGAAGCAAGAGAAGGGACGTGACGACCCGTTCGAAGGGATCCCGGCGAGCCTTCCGGCACTCATGTCTGCCTACAAAGCGCAGAAGCGCGCGGCCGGCCTGGGCTTCGACGCGCCGGCCGAGCTCGCCCGCGCTCGGCTGAATGAGTCATTGGAGAAAGACATGTCCGAGCAAGAGGCTCTCGGTGAGGCCTTGTTCTGGCTGGTTGCCGTCGCGCGTGCTGCCGGCATCGATCCCGAAGGTGCGCTCAGGGCGGCAACGCGGCGGTTCCAGAGCTCGATGTCCGACCGCCGCTAACGTCCACGTCGTGGGCCATCTCCCCTGCTACCTTGTTACTGATGTTGAAGGAGTGATCAAAGTGGTGAGCACCGATGAGTGAGATCGTTCTAGTTCGGGGCCGAGAGGTCCTCGACTCGCGAGGGAACCCGACTGTCGAGGTCGAGATCGCCCTCGATTCGGGCGCCGGCGGGCGAGCGATAGTTCCGTCGGGCGCGTCGACGGGGGCCGGTGAGGCGCTCGAGCTGCGTGACGGGGGAAAGCGATACGGGGGCAAAGGCGTCCGGACGGCGATCGCCAACGTGAACGACATCATCGGACCGTCGATCCTGGGCGGCGACGCGTTCGACCAACGCGCGCTGGACCAGAGCCTGAGAGACCTCGACGGAACCGGCGACAAGGCGAAGCTCGGAGCGAACGCGATCCTCGGCGTTTCCCTTGCTGTTGCGCACGCCGCTGCGGCCGAGCTAGGGATCGCATTGTTCCGCTATCTCGGCGGGCCCGACGCGCACGTGCTTCCGGTTCCTCTGATGAACGTGCTGAACGGTGGGGCGCATGCCGACAACTCGGTCGACCTGCAAGAGTTCATGCTCGCTCCGGTGGGCGCGCCGTCTTTCGCGGAAGCGATCGAGTGGGGCGCAAACACCTATCACCAGCTCAAGAAGATCGTCGACGAACGTGGTCTGTCGACGGGCGTCGGTGACGAAGGTGGATTCGCGCCGGACCTGTCGAGCAACGCCGAGGCCGTCGAGCTCCTGATAGCCGCGATCGAGTCTGCGGGATACACACCGAGAGACGACATCGCGATCGCGATCGACCCTGCGACATCCGAGATCTACAAAGACGGCAATTACGTGCTCGCGTCGGAGGATCGCTCGCTGTCGAGCGACGAGATGGTCGGTTTCTGGCAGGAATGGCTCGACAAATACCCGATCGTCTCGATTGAAGACGGCATGGCCGAGGACGACTGGGACGGCTGGAAGCTTCTCACCGACGCTCTGGGGTCTAAGTGCCAGTTGGTGGGCGATGACCTGTTCGTAACCAATACGC
>JALZGD010000301.1 GCA_030861205.1 Actinomycetota bacterium | reverse complement strand
TGGTCGATCTTGGTCGCAAAGAAGCCGACCCATGGGCCGCCATAAGAAGTGGGGTTGCCGAGCGCGTAGCCCTCCCCGGTAGCGATGTCGAAGCCGAGGTCTCCGGGGGACGCGAGGATCCCCATCGCGGTCGGGTCGCAGCACGCGATGGCGAGAGCACCCTTGGACTGAGCTTTCTCGACCGCACCGGCCGCGTCCTCGAGCCGCCCGAGGAAGTTCGGATAGGCGACGATCACGGCAGCCGCATCGGTGGCATCGCAACCGTCCCACGGGACGACGCCGTCTGCCATCGGCTCGGTGACGATATCCAACCCTAAACCTTTACTGAAAGTTTCGAGCACTGCGCGATGGTGAGGGTGCACCGTCTCGCCGACAACGATCCTCGTTCGCCCCGTGATGCGGACGGCCATGTTCACGGCCTCGACCAGGGCGCTGGCGCCGTCGTAGAGAGAAGCGTTAGCGGCGTCCATCCCGTACAGCTCGCATACGAGCGACTGGAACTCGTAGATCGCCTGGAGCACGCCCTGGCTGAGCTCGGGCTGGTACGGGGTATACGACGTCGCGAATTCCGCCCGCGACGCGAGCGCGCGGACCGCGGCAGGCACGTGATGGTCGTAAGCGCCGCCACCCGCGAAGCACACTAGGTCCCTGGCACCGCGGCACGACCCCGCGAGCGCGGAGACGTGGTCGAGTAGCTCGACCTCGCTGAGGGCCGCGGGAACGTCGAGTGATCGCGTAAGCCGCAGCTCGCTCGGCACCGGCTCGAAGAGGTCCGACATCTCGCCGATCCCGACCGCATCGAGCATTGCGCGGTCGTCGTCTGGCGTGTGCGGAATGAAGTCCAATGGCTCGCTCTCGGCTACTTGTCTACAAGTCGACTATGTGGGATAGCGCTCTGAGTGGCGAAGGCGCTAGCGCAGCGCGCCGTGCCGCTCATGTATCTCGTCTCGCTCATCTGTCCTTGCCGATGAACGGGGGCTTCACGATAACCGCGGGGATGGTGCGGCCCCGCGCGGCGATCCCGACCTCCTCGCCCGCTCCGGGAACGCGCTCCCGATCGCACAGCGCGAGCGCGACCCCCGTGTTGAGCGTCGGCGAGTGGTTGCCGCTGGTGACGCGCCCGATCGACGTCTCCGACGAGACGACTTCGTAGCCCTGACGAGGGACTCCCCTCTCGAGGCAGCGAAGCCCAACTAGGCGCCGGGTGGGCCCTGCCTCTTTGATCTTCGCGAGCGCGTCGCGGCCCCTGAACGGCGAGTCCCACGCGACCGCCCAGCCGAGGCCGGCTTCGAGCGGGGCGATGTCGGGAGCAAGCTCGTGCCCGTAGAGCGCGTAACCCATCTCAAGCCGCAGGGTGTCGCGCGCCCCGAGCCCTACGGGGGCCGCGCCCGCATCGATCAAGGCTCTCCACGCGTCGACGCCGGTGGCCACGGGCGCATACAGCTCGAAGCCGCGCTCCCCCGTGTAGCCGGTTCGCGCGACCATCCCTTCTGCGCCGAACACGTCTATCGGGGCGATCTGGTGGAACGACAGCTCGTCGGCCTTCGATGCGGGGAACGCCGACATGAAGCATTCGAAGCTGTTAGGCCCCTGCACCGCGAGGATCGACCATCTATCCCACGCGTCTTCGGGCGACGCTCCGTACTGGGCGATCGAGGCAGCGACTGCTCTGACGTTCGCCGCATTGGGGACGACCAAGATCTCGCTCTGCGAGAGCCGGTAGATGAAGACGTCGTCGATCGTCCCACCGTCGTCATTCAGTGCGAGGGCATACGTCGCGTGGCCTTCCGCGAGGTCGGCGATGTTGGCGGTCACTGCGCTGTCGACCGCCTTCTCGGCGTCGGGTCCCGACACGAGCAGCTTTCCGAGATGCGACACGTCGAAGACACCGACGCCCTTTCTCACCGCGTTGTGCTCGGCCACGACACCCGTGTACTGCAACGGCATCTGCCATCCGGCAAACTCCGTGAGGCGCGCTCCCAGGGCGCGGTGTTCGTCCAGCAGGCGGGTCGCGCGCACCGCGTTCTCAGTCAACCGGCGAGCCCGAAGAGATCAGTGGGGTGCTCGGGGGCTGCGTGGCCCTGTTGTAACAGCGCCCCCTGGGAGGGCTCTTCGAGCCCGTACTTCACCAGGAGGTTGAGGTAGTCGCGCTGGTACAGGATCTTGCACTTCACGCCCGGATAGAGCTCGAGCAGCCGGCGAACCTTGCGGTTCTTCTTGGTCACAAGCTTTTGGTTGAGGGTCGTGATCTCGATGTAAAGGTCGAATGCTCTGAGGTAGAAGTCGGGAGAGAACCTCTGCGTTGCATTCCCGTTGCGATCCCAGTCGATCTCGAACGTCGTGGGCTCGTAGTCCCACTCGATCTCGTAGAAGTCGAGGAGTCTCGCGAACTGCCTTTCGCTGTTATGTGCGAACTTGACGCGCTCGTGGGGAAGAGAGCGTCCAAGGTTGGACGGGCCGCCCTCCGGGATGTCTACCCCTCCTTCGCTTCGACTCCGTCTTCGTTGTGGGCAACGTATCCCACGGGCACGGCAGTCGGGCGCAGCTCGCGCAAGGTTCCTTGAAGCTGATCGCGGATCTGAGATACGGCCACGACGGCACCCAACACGCCTTGACCGCGGCGCAAGAGGTCGAGAACCTGATCGGGCGTGCACGCGTACACACCGTTGCCGTCGGTAACCA